>NZ_OBEN01000002.1 GCF_900215655.1 Hydrogenobacter hydrogenophilus
CTTTTAAAACCCATAGCGGACACCTTCAGGGAACAGTTCTACACAGAAAGACTCTACCACAAAGTGCTTGCCAAAGGCTATCTGATGGTGTCTAAGGTTGTGTATCTTTTCATGGAAAGGCAGTTTATAGACAATACGGTGAATAACACTTATTACAGTGCGCAGTTTTTTGGAAGCCTTTTGACACCGCTCCAAAGTGGTAAGATAAATTATTATAGCCTTTTTATATACGCAGGCTTTACCGTTATACTTCTTCTACTAATCTTCTGGAGGTGATGGATGTTAAGCGTAGCCATATTCCTACCTCTTCTTGCTGGCATATTAGTGCTCTTATTAAGACGAGAGAAGTTTTCCAAGCTAATCTCTGTATTTTCTTCTGGCGTAGTGCTTTTACTTATCCTCACACTCTTTTTGGGTTTTGATTGGAGCAAGGGGGGTTTTCAGTATGAGACCAAGTACCCATGGATACCAACACTTGGGATTTATTATCACATAGGCGTTGATGGTATGGCCATATCTTTGCTACTTATGACTGCTATCATGTTCTTTGCATCTTTTATCTGGTCTTGGAAGATAGAGGACAGACCAAACCTGTATCATGCTTTATTTTTGATACTTGAGACTGCATGTTTAGGTGTCTTTTCAGCTCTGGACTTTTTCCTCTTTTACATATTCTGGGAAGGCATGCTCATACCTATGTACTTCATTATAGGTCTGTGGGGACACGAAAGGAAAGTCTACGCTGCCAATAAGTTTTTTGTTTATACATTTTTTGGTAGCCTGTTCTTACTTTTGGGTATAGCATCTTTGATAGCCTACGTATACATAACCACAGGGCAAATATCCTTTGATTACACCTTTCACAAAAACTTTAGCTACCCTCTTTGGCTACAACTTTTAGCTTTCCTACTTTTTGGTATAGGTTTTGCAGTAAAGATCCCCATGTGGCCTGTCCACACTTGGCTTCCTGATGCTCACGTAGAAGCTCCTACCGCAGGGTCTGTGATACTTGCTGCTGTACTTCTTAAGATGGGTACTTACGGTTTTGTGCGCTACTCTTTACCTCTCTTTCCAGAAGCTAGCAAATACTATATTCCTCTCATATTCTTTCTAAGCTTGGTAGCTATCATATATGCTGCCATGATGGCTATAGCTCAAACGCACATAAAAAGGCTTATAGCTTATTCTTCCATAAGCCACATGGGTGTAGTTACATTAGGCACTTTTGCGTCGGACATAAACGCTTTGAACGGTGCCATATACATGATGATCGCTCACGGACTTTCTTCTGCAACGCTCTTTATGTCCGCAGGCTTTATATACGACAGGATACACAGCTATCACATGGATGACCTTGGAGGGCTTGCCAGATATCTACCAAAACTTGCGGTAGTTTTTATGATAAGTGGCCTTGCGGGAATAGGGTTTCCTGGACTTGCTGGTTTTGTGGCGGAGTTTTTGGTATTTTTGGGCACTTTTAAAAACTTCCCTCTTTGGGCTTTTATAGCAGGAACTGGTATGATACTCAGTGCTGCTTACTTCCTCTATATGTACAAAAGGGTTATGTTTGAGGAAGAAACCATATCCGAGTATAGGCTTGAAAAGTGGAAACATCTTAAGGATTTAGAACTTCATCATTTTATACCTTTTGTGCTCATATTAGCTTGTGCCTTTTTGTTAGGGTTATACCCTCTACCTTTTGTTAAAATAGTTGAACAAACTTCAAGGTACGTTTTAGGGGGCTAAAGGTGAACTGGAATGCTATTCTGCCCGAACTCCTGCTTTCAATAGGTATCCTCGTGGTGTTCTTTCTTGAACTTTTCTTGAGCAGGAAACATTACAAACTGCTCATTTTTGTAGCAGGACTCGTTCCTTTACTGAGCGTGCTTTCCCTGTTTTTAGTACAAACACCTACACAAGCTTTCTTTGGTGTTCTTTACACAGACACTTACAGTCTTATTGCCAAGGGCTTGATATATATTATCACGGGCTTGAGTCTTTTTGCGAGTTATGACTACTTTCTCAAAAAAAGTTCAGAGTACGGTGAGCTTGCGTATCTTGTACTTTTGGCTTCTTTAGGACTTTCTCTTCTTGTTTCTTCTGCTAACTTAGCACTTCTCTTTTTATCCTTGGAACTTGCATCAATAACCATGTACATACTCATAGGTACTTTTAAAGGAGAATACCTTTCAAAGGAAGCGTCTTATAAGTATCTGGTTATAGGTAGCATAGGTACAGCCATGTTAGCCTTTGGAAGTGCCTTTTACTACGGTGCTGTAGGTAGCCTAACGCTTAAGCAATATTCACAAGATAATACTCTTTTCTTATTGGGTATGTTCCTGATCCTTTCCGCTTTGGCTCTTAAGGTTTCTTCCGTTCCCTTCCACTTTTGGACACCAGACGCTTATGAAGGGGCTCCTACACCTATAACTGCTTACATATCAACAGCTCCTAAGATTGCTCTCTACTTCTTGCTTTCTAAGATGGCTATGCTCTTTTCACAGATGAAAGCGTGGGTGCTTTTAGTGATCCTTCTGTCTGTTCTCTCCATGTTCTACGCTGGATTGATAGCCTATGTTCAGAGGTCTGTAAAGAGACTTTTGGCATACTCTTCTGTAGCACATGCAGGCTACTTTTTGCTGGGCGTAGTTGTATGGGATAAATTTTTAAACTCCGCTATGCTCTTTTATCTGTCCGTCTATGCTTTTGCATCCTTTGGCTCTTTTGTAATACTTGCGGTTCTTGAAAAAAGGGAGAACTTTACGCACCACTTTATGGACTATAGGGGACTTGGAAGGTACGATACGCTTTTAGCGGTGTTTCTGTCCCTTTTTCTATTTGCCATGATAGGGATACCACCCATGGCTCTCTTTATAGGCAAGCTGGGTATCTTTGCAGGTCTTATAAAGCTCGGATTTTTGCCTCTGGCTTTGCTTTTCTTACTGGCAAGCCTTATATCCGCAGGGTATTATCTTAAGGTGATAGTTTATATGTTTATGGAAGGCAGGGAAAGAAAGTGGCAAAAGGCAGAAATATCTGTGGGAGAAGCTCTTGTTATATTAGTGTGTGCGATGGCTGTAGTGTCTTTAGGCCTTTTCCCCAATGCTCTTTATGACCTTATACTCAAAGGGCTATGATGCTCAAAGTTCTTCCAGTAGGCATGCTCTCTGTGAACTGTTCCATCTTGGTTGATGAGGAGGAAGGAAAGGCTGTTGTGTTTGATCCTGGTGCGGATGCACAAAAGATAGAAAAGGAGCTTGAAGGTTTTGAACTCACTGCCATAGTATGCACACACGGACACATAGACCATGTGGGTCAGGTAAGAACCCTTAAGGAAAAATTCCGTGTTCCCTTTTACCTACACAAAGCAGATGTTTTCCTTATAAACGACCCTATATGGCCAGGATTTGAAAAGCATATAGGTGCTAATCTTCCGTGCCCTGAACCTGACGAATTTTTAGAAGATGGAAAAGAAATAAAGGTAGGTAAGATCACCCTTAGGGTGCTTCACACACCGGGACATACACCCGGACTCTGCTGTCTTTATGCGCAAGAGCACAGCCTTCTCATTGCAGGAGACCTCCTTTTCAGAGGTGGCGTAGGAAGGTGGGACCTACCAGGTGGCAGTTTAGAAGATCTTAAAAAATCCTTGCGGAGGGTGTTTAGCGAGCTTCCAGATGATACATTGGTAGTTTGTGGACACTACGAAGAGACTACCATAGGACACGAGAGGGTTTTCAATCCTTATCTGAGGGGTCTGTTTTGAAGGTAGCAGTCATAGATATAGGCTCTTACTCTTGCAGGCTCAGTATAGGGAACATACAAGATGGGCTTGAGATTATCTACGAAGAAGGCAATATAACCGCTCTAAGTGAAGGAGTCAAAAGCTCCGGGCTTTTACAGAAAGAGAAAATGGAGTATACCCTCGGCGTGCTAAAAGATTACATAAATAAAGCCAAAGAGTTTAAAGTGGATAGCATAGTTGCTGTAGGCACACAGGCTCTTAGGATAGCAAAAAACACTCAAGAGTTTATTAGCATGGTAAAAGAGAGCCTTGGCTTAGAAGTAAAGGTAATCAGCCCAGAAGAAGAAGGTAGATACGCCTTTCTTGCAGTAGGATACTCTTTAAGACCCGAAGGTAAGTTCTGCATAATAGACCAAGGAGGGGGATCAACAGAGTATGTGTGCGGTCAGGACCTTCTACCAGAAAAAGTAGCCTCCTTACCTTTTGGTATAGTGAACTTAACGGAAGAGTTTATACATAACGACCCTCCTCTTAACTACGAACTTGAGTCTCTTAAGAACTTTTTAGACGAGCAGATAAAGGAAGTAAAAGAAGACTGCCAAACTTTGGTAGGTTTGGGAGGCACTATAACCACCATTGCAGCTATAGAATACGGAGTTTTTCCATACAAAGGTCATATGGTGCATGGCAAAAGGCTCAGCCTTGATAGTGTCATGTTCTGGCTTGAGACCCTAAGTTCCATGAAAGAAGAGCAAAGGATAAAGAGCTTCCCTCAGATAGAGCCAAAGAGGGCAAAGGTCATTATCCCGGGAATAATCATATTTTACAGGAGCATGGTGTTGTTTGGAAAGAAGGAGATACTCGTGAGTGATTGGGGACTAAAGGAAGGCATAATCGTTGATGAGTATTTAAAAAGAAAAAAAGAGAAAGAAAAGGGAGGTGAGTAGGGGCTTGACAGCTTCTAAAAGATCCACTGAAACTGTAGGGTCACCGCATCGTTGTTTATCTTGTTCCTCTGCTCGTCAAACCTTGTGTACTCTAAAGTCCACCTGAAGTTCTCACTCTTGTAGTAGTAGTTTATTCCTATGCCTACCTGTTTTATCTTCCCAAGGCTTGACCTGTCTTGACCCGCTGTGAGTTGGTTGGCACCTACAAAGTTGGTAGCGTCTCCATACAGTCTTGCGTTTGCACCGCTACCTACCTGAACTATCTGGGGTTTGTACTCTGAGTAGCTAATGTAAGGTTCAAACTTATGCACCGCATTAGGGTTTATCATATAGCCAGCTTTAACAAGCCAAAAGTCGTTCTTTATACTCCTTCCAGGATACGGGTTGTTGACACCGTCCGTAAGGAGGAGTTTGCTAAACTTCACCTGACCTACCTCAGCCACAAAGGAGATGGGTCCGTGATGCCACGCTATGTCCGCACCGTAAAACTTCATGTCCACCTTGTTATTCAAAAGACTGTCAGATACAGTAGGACTACTTACACCTATAGGATTGGGTAAGAGAAGGTAGGGTATTCTCACATTTACTGTCCCCGCACCGTTTGAAGGAGCTCCGTTTCCAAGAAATCCGGGGGATATACCCTGAGTGTCCGTAATTATATGTTGGCTTATTTTATTCTGAAAAGCGTAAGAAACACCTAAGGTAATGCCCTTCCTCTTTCCGAGGTATGTATCCCTGTAAAGCCAGTTGTATATGGCTGGTTTGCCTTCTGGCTCTCCAAACTGCACCGTTGCCCTAAAAGTGTACAGAAAGTTGTTAGAAGAATTACCTCTTGCTTTGGAAAGGCAAGTAGCTATTGCGGGATTAGGGGATGTATACCCACACAAAGGAGTACCTGTACTTACACCTACAACGGATTCATCCCACGGGTTTTTAACATTTTTAAAGCCTCCGAAAGCACCCACAAAACCGTCAAGGGTGATCTTAGAATAACCACTACCCTTGTTAGAAGCTCTTATATGTGCATAACCACCAAAGGCTCTACCTGTCACATCTCCTATCGCTAAATGCGCCCACCTCAAAGAAGCGTTTGTCCTGTCTAAATCCAAGTTATCGTAGGCTCTCTGAAACTGCTCTCTTCCCAAAGGTACTCTCGGATAACCCAAATGCAGGTCAAAAGTTATTCCTTTTGTATCCATCATAGCGCTTGGAACAAGTATCGCATCAAACTCATGGAAATAACCAGTGTTTCTGTTGCTCTGCCTTTTGGAGTGTGTTGGCTGTCCACCAAAGGGTGCATCGTATGGATCTCTCCCAAAGTCGTTATCCCTTAAAACCAAGTTGAACTTGAACCAAGGAGAAGCACTGCCAAAAAACCTTAGCCTCACCCTTCTGAAGAATACATCGTCCCTGTCGCTCGCGTTTACAAAGTTAGGCCTGTTTGTGGAACTTATGTTTTGGTGTCTGAACCAAAGTTGCATTAGGAAGTTAATGTCAAGGTATTGTTCCTCTGCGGGACCAGAGAGTCTTATAGCATGTGCAAATTCGGGAGCAAAAAGGCAAGCCATCAAAAGCCCTGAGCTTAAAATTTTTCCCTTTTTCATTCCTTCCTCCTTTTACTGAACTTTTATGTACGCAAAACCCTTTGACTGAAGCTCTCCTATAGCACCCACACCTGAGGGTACTATCTTAGTAAACTCGTGAAGCTTGTCTGGATTTAGTCTTAAGCGTGTTAGCGTTATGTTGCATATGTAGTACTCAACGCCGTAAAGCGTCAGGTCCTTTTCCCTTCTTGCAAGTTCCGAAATGTTTATGGGCTCGTTTTCCCAAGGGCTTCCCGAAAGATCCTTCATGAAGAACTTCACACCAGGACCGTGTGCCACAACAACTATCTTTATCTTGAAGGGATCGTTATCATACACAGATAGGTGATTACCTATGTTGCTAAGCATGGCACTAAAACGTGCCTCCTGTGGAAAGTCACAGTGGTAAACAACCGCTATAGGTGTGTCTTTTTTTAAATCACTGGGATTGATCTTAGCAGGTGCTGAATGAGCTAACTTATTCAATATGGGAATAAACCCCATCAAAACCCCAATCTTAAAGAAGCTTCTTCTGTCCATGGTGCACCTCCTTTAACAAAGAGATGCAAAGAGTATGCCAGTACCTTCTTTGCAAAAAAGCTTTGTTTTTCAACGCACCAATCTAAGGGTGTATTGTCAAAAAGACAAAACGTTGTCAAAATGTCATCAAGAAGAAATTAGGTTAATATAAACTATATGAAACTGTCCACAGAATTTAAGGTAGGTGCTTTTGTAGTTGCTGTATCCCTTGCTTTTGCATTTCTTGTACTCACTTTTGGAGAGATTCCCTTTTTCAAACCCGGCGTAAAGGTTTATAAAGTTTATTTTGACAATGTGGGTGGACTATCAAAAGGTGCGGAGGTGAGGGTTGCCGGAATAAAGAGTGGAAAGGTGCGTAGCGTAGAGTTAAAAGACGGAAGAGTAGAAGTAGTGTTTGAAATAGATAAGGATATACAGCTCTACAAAGATGCGAGCGCCCAGATAGGCACACTGGGGCTTATGGGAGACAAGTACTTATCTATAAACCCTGGTGATCCCTCCTCTGGTGTGCTTTCTGAGGGTTCTGCCATACCCAAAACTTACAGTTATGCAGACACAGATAGAATGGTAAAGGAGCTTACCAACGCTTCTGAGGCTATCAGGCTCATGGTAGAAAACTTTCATATGATTCTTGCGGAGAACAGAGAGGACATAAGAAGAATAGTTCAAAACCTTGAACTGCTCTCGGACACCCTAAGCAAGATCTCTATAGAAAACAGAGAGAACCTCAGGCAGACCATAGCGAACCTCAATATGCTGGTGGCAAACCTAAACAGGACCCTACCTTCCGCCATAGCGTCTGTGGACAGATTGGCTCAAGATGTGGATAAACTGACAGTTGAAAACAGGCAGGATCTGAGACAAACCGTTGAAAACCTAAAAGAACTTACATACGGACTTAAAGGAACACTCCCTGAGCTTGCCAAAAACCTTAACGAGCTTTCTAATAACCTCAATGCGGTTGTGTTAGAAAACAGGCAGAATCTCAAAACAACCACTTCAAACCTTGCGGAAGCCACAGAGAACCTTCACAGAATCCTTGCAAGAATAGAAAAAGGCGAAGGCACGTTGGGTAAGCTGGTCAAAGACGAAGAGCTATACAGAAATATAAACTTTGCTACCAAAACCTTTGCCAAAGCAGGAGAAGTAGCGGACAAAGCTAACCTTTACATAGGCTTTAGAGCAGAGCTTTACAAGGCGGGTGATTCAAAGGGAATCCTAAGTATAGCCTTGCAACCTGATGAACAAAAGTATTACCTTCTTGAGGTGGTGGGAAACTCAAGAGGTAGAGTTTATAGAGAAGAGATCCTTCCTAACCAGACTGTAGTAAAAAAGGAATTCAAACCACAGTTTACACTGCAATATGCAAGAATATTCCCCATAATGGGAGACAAAAGCTTGGTGCTCAGGGGTGGACTAAAGGAATCCACTGGGGGTATTGGTGCGGACCTCGTTTACAACGAGAAAATTACCTTCACCTCTGACCTGTGGGATTTTGGAAGACGCGATAGACCCCAAGATAGAAACCTCAAGCCTAACCTTCAAGTGGGTGTAAACTACAAAGTGAGCGGACCACTCTTTGTGCGCTTTGGGGCAGATGACCTTTTGAATTCCAAGCTGAGAGGTGCTTTTGGTGGTGTAGGACTCTTATTTACAGACAACGACCTTAAATACCTAATTGGTACTTTGAAGATACCTTTTTAACAAAAAATGGTTTAAATTTTATTACCATGTACGAAGATCATATATACAGGCTCTATAAGGTGAATATGGACCTAAAACAGGGCGAGAGTCTGCTTTTACTTGTAGATGATGAAAAGGATTACTTAGTGGAGCTTTTAGAAGAGTTCTTGGAGGTTGCCAAAGGAATCACCGCAAAGGTGAGGTATGTTCTTTATGCATCCCTTAAGTCTCACGGTAAAGAACCACCAGAAGAGGTATGGAGAGCCACCTTTGGGGGAAAGGCAATAGACCTTTTAAAAGAAAAGGGATTTTTGGAAAAACTGCTTAACAAAGAAGCTTACCCAGAACAAGAAGTGATAAACATCATCAAGGAACATGCGCAAGATGTCCCTCAAGTTGTGATAGCATTTCCTTATTATTCCACTACCCACACCTTTTACAGAAAGCTTCTTACAGAGGTGTTTGGAGCGCGCTACGCATCTATGCCTCTCTTTGACCCTGACATGTTTGAAGGTCCCATGAATGTAGATTGGAACTTAGTAAGCAGATTAAGTAGCGATGTGGCAGACATACTAACGGAAGCAGAGTGGGCCATCGTAAAAGGTGAGGAAGGCACAAGCGTAGAGTTCTCCCTTCAAGATAGGAAAGCCATAGCGGATACGGGACTATTTCACACAAGGGGTGATTTTGGAAACCTTCCCGCAGGAGAAGCATTTATTGCACCTTTGGAAACATCAGCTTACGGAAAGCTCGTGATCACTTACGGTCCTGACAGAAGGTTAGAAAGACCCATCAGTCTTAAGTTTAAAGATGGTGCTGTGGAAGAGATAGAAGGTTTTGAGCCATACAGATACACCCTTGAGGATGTGTTTAAAAAGTACGAAAATGCAAGGTTCATAGCGGAGTTTGGTGTAGGTACAAACCCAGGAGCTAAAAGGGTGGACAATGTGTTAGAAGCAGAAAAAATACTTGGTACTATTCACATAGCCATAGGAGATAACCACACCTTTGGTGGTATTAACAGAGTACCCTTTCACACGGATTATGTAGTTTTTAAACCAGAAGTTATAGTAGGAGGTAAAGGATGGCAAAAGAGGCTATTAGAGAAAGGGAAGATATGCACATAAAGTTGGATATGCTCAAAAACATACACCTTTTTGAAGGTTTAGGAGAAGAGGAGCTAAAAGAGGCTATAAAGTATATGCAAGTCAAAGAGTTTAGACGAAATGAGTACATATTTTTTGAAGAGGAAGCGGAACCCGGTATATACATACTCATAGAGGGACTCATAAAGCTTTTGAAGGAGACGCAAGATGCACGTATAGTGATAGTTAGGCTCGTGTATCCTGGGGATGTGTTTGGGTGGATAGAGTGGGGTAAAAAGGCTCCTAAAAACACATACACAGCCAAGTCTATGACAGAATCCAAAGCTCTTTACATTTCCAACAAGGACTTTATAAACCTTGCTATAAAACACCCTGCAGTAGCCATAAAAATGACCTGTGAGGCAACAGCAAACCTCATACAGACCTACGAAACCATAAAGAGCATAGCGGGAGGAAAAGTGGAAGAGAGGATCGCAAAGGTGCTTTTGGAGATAGCGGACAGAATAGGTAAAAAGTACGATGACACCATAATAATAGAAGCACCTTTAACAAGGCTTGACATAGCGGAAATGACGGGCACTACAGTGGAGACCACCATAAGAGTCATGAGTAAGTGGAAAAAGCAGGGTATTATAAACACAGAGAGGGGATACATAGAGATAATAAAAAGAAGGGAGTTAGAAAAGTTGGTAATTTAGCGTGTATACGTTATAATTGTTTTTTATGGAACAACCCTACTTTAATCCAATAGCGTACATTTTTAATCTCTTCTGGATTTTACTTCTCATACTTTTCGTAGTTCTACCCGTATGGAGGAGGTTTTTGCTGGATAAAGCCAGAGAAGCCATAATAGAAAAGCTTGAAAGGAAAAGAGGAAGTAGGGTTATAACTCTAATACACAGACAAGAAAGTCTTGCGCTACTGGGTGTCCCCATATTTAGGTTTATAAACATAGAGGACTCGGAACAGGTCCTAAGAGCCATAAGAATGACTCCGGAGGACATGCCCATAGACCTCATCATACACACGCCCGGTGGTCTTGCTCTTGCCGCTACGCAGATAGCTAATGCCCTTTCAAGACACAAGGCTCCTGTAAGAGTAATAGTACCTCACTATGCCATGTCTGGTGGTACCCTTATAGCCCTTGCTGCTGATGAGATCATTATGGATCACAATGCAGTGCTTGGTCCCGTTGACCCACAGCTGGGACAGATGCCTGCTGCATCTATACTTAAGGTGCTTGAGCTCAAAAACATCAACGAGATAGACGATCAAACCCTTATACTGGCTGATGTGGCTAAAAAAGCTATAGATCAAATGGTGGAATACCTCGTGAATCTTTTAAAAAATAACGGTATGGAAGAGAACAAGGCAAAAACTATAGCTCAAGAGCTTGCCACAGGCAAGTACACTCACGATTATCCTCTAAGTGTGGAAAAGCTCAAAGAGATAGGACTTAATGTAAGCACAGATGTGCCAGAAGAAGTGTACGCTCTTATGGAGCTCTTCCCACAACCTATGGGCTCCCAAGTGCCTTCCGTTCAATACATACCTGTGCCTTACAAAACTCACGGTGTGAAGTGATGATGCACCAGCTTATTATAGTGGGTGGTGGACCTGCGGGTATATCCGCAAGCATATACGCTTCAAGGAAAAAGATGGATTTTCTTTTAATAACGCGCGAAGTGGGAGGGCAGGTGATAAAAGCGGGAGAAATAGAAAACTACCTTGGGTACGCTATGGTGGATGGAATAGCCTTTGTGGAGAAGATGATACAGCAGATGGAAAAACTCGGTGTAAAACCCATATTAGATGAAGTTATTAAAGTAGAAAGAAAAAATGAGGGTTTTAAACTCAAGACGCTCTCTGGCAAGGAGTACGAAGCAAAAACCGTGCTTTTCTGTACAGGAGCTGAGCACAGAAAACTAAATGTTCCGGGCGAAAAAGAGTACACAGGAAGGGGCGTGTCTTACTGCTATACATGCGATGCTCCGTTTTTTAAGGATAAAAAGGTGGTTGTGGTAGGTGGTGGAAATTCTGGTTTTGAGGCGGTAGAGCAGTTGCTCAATTACGCTTCGCAGATATACATAGTGGAAATATCCGATAGGTTTATTGCAGATGAAGTACTCAGAGATAAAGTACTCGGAAATTCAAAGGTTGTGCCTCTTCTCAAACACAGGGTACTACAGATAGATGGAGATGGAAAAGAGGTCAAAAGGGTTATCTTGGAAGATATGCAAAAAGGTGAAACTTATACTATTGATGTGGAAGGAGTGTTTGTGGAGATTGGTTTAAAGCCTAACTCAGAACTTGCTAAAGAACTTGGCGTTTTAACTACAAACAGAGGAGAAATAATAATAATAGATTGCAACAACAGGACTTCAGAGAAAGGCATTTACGCTGCTGGAGATTGCACCAACATATTTGCTAAGCAGATCATAACAGCTGCAGGAGAGGGTGCAAAGGCTCTGCTTTCCATATACCACGATCTTACTTACGGGGTGAGCTCGTGGATCTAAGCAAATATATAGACCATTCCATACTGAAACCTAACCATACTCTCAAGGGCCTTGAAGAGCAAGTAGAAAAGTGCAAAGAGCTGGGAGTCTACGGAGTCTGTATTAACCCTTTCTGGGTAAAAAGGGCAAGAGCTTTAGCGGGCAAGAGTCTAAAAGTCTGTTGTGCGGTTTCCTTTCCCTTCGGGCTTGATACAAAAGAGCAAAAGGTAAAGCAGTCTCTGAAAGCTTTGGAGGACGGAGCGGACGAGCTTGACATAGTTATGAACATATCTGCCTTCAAGAGCGGACTTTTGGGATATGTAGCTGAGGAACTAAAAGCACTAAGTAGGCATACAGAAGGATACACGAGAAAAGTTATAATAGAAACAGCCTATCTTACCACAGATGAGATAAAAAGAGCGTTGGAGCTTGTAATAGATGCAGGTATGGAGTTTGTTAAAACCTCTACGGGATACGCTCCTGAAGGTGCAAAGGAAGAGGATGTTGAGCTTTTAGTGAAGCTATCAAAAGGACAGATTAAAGTAAAAGCATCCGGAGGCATCAAGACCAAGGAGCAAGCGCAAAGGTTTCTGAAAATAGGAGCAGAAAGAATAGGCACCAGCCACACCTTTGAGATACTAAAATAAAAGAGGAATATGATTATTATCTTTCAATCAAGAATATAAGTAAAACTTTGAGTAAAAATGCTACTGTTTGTGGCGTCAAAACTCACCCGAAGCTCTGTATCTGTGATACGAGGTGGTTCACAAGAGCCAAGTAAACAGGAGCGGTAAAGAGTAAAGAGTCAAATCTGTCTGTAAAACCACCATGTTCTCCGAGCACTCCAGAAAAATCCTTTATTCCTACCTGTCTCTTTATAAAGCTTTTAAAAAGATCACCAATCACAGCACAAAGAACCAAAAAACACCCATAGATTACAGGAATATCTGAAGCAAAATATAAAAAAGTTATACCACCTACAAAACCACCAATAAAGCCCTCCCAAGTTTTTTTAGGTGAAAGCTTAGGAAAGAAGGCGTGTTTACCAAAGTTTTTTCCCACATAGTAGGAAGATATATCCACAACCCACACAAAGATCAAAAGCTTTAAAAGTTGGTAGCTGTCTATTACTTTGATGCTATAAAGGTAGGATGGTAAAACTCCTGCGTATATAAGAACAAAAAGAGCTTTCAGGAAGTCCTCCATGTTCCAACTTCTGTAGCCTATGACTAGGGAGAAAAAGGCAGAAAGGACTATACCAACACCAGTATGGATACAGGCAACTAAAAATACCAAAACTGCAATTAAAGGATTAAGATAAAACATAAGAGCTTTTGATACCTCCCAAGCGATGACAAGGGACAAAAAGGCTACCGCAAAAAGAAAAACATAAGAAGGTGAGAATGCCACCCCTATAGAAACAAGACCTACAGTAAGTCCTACAACCTCCCTACTCTTGTAGAACCGCTCCAAACTTTCTCACCCTCCTTGAGTAGTCCTCTAT
Organism: Hydrogenobacter hydrogenophilus; assembly: GCF_900215655.1. Taxonomy (NCBI): domain Bacteria; kingdom Pseudomonadati; phylum Aquificota; class Aquificia; order Aquificales; family Aquificaceae; genus Hydrogenobacter; species Hydrogenobacter hydrogenophilus. Next base: position 13,607 of record NZ_OBEN01000002.1, read on the forward strand.
GGCTTTTAGAAGCTCTGCTCTGTCAAAATCAGGCCAGTAAGTCTCTGTAAAGTAGAGCTCTGTATAGGCTAAATTCCACAGAAGGAAGTTGGATATTCTCTTTTCTCCTCCTGTTCTTATAAGAAGGTCTGGGTCTGGCAGACCACCTAAGTCAAGTAAGTTTGAAAAGGTAATTTCATCAACATCACTCAATCCAGCACATATGGCTTTCTTTACAGCCCTTAAAATGTCATCCCTACCTCCGTAATCAATGGCTATACAGGCAGTTAGCTTATTACACTCTTTGCTGTCCTCTTCTAACTCTTCCATAAGTTGGACGAGTCTTTTTGATAATCTATCTCTCCTCCCTATAAACTTTAGTCTAACGCCCTTTTTTATGAGGTCCTCTTTTCTTTTTTTAAAGTAAGACTCAAAAAGTTCAAAAAGTGCCCTCACTTCTTCCTTAGGTCTTTTCCAGTTTTCCGTTGAAAAGGTAAAGAGGGTTAAATACTTAACACTAAGCTGTAAGCATGTATCTACAAGCTCCTCCGCCCTTTTTACACCCTCGTAGTGTCCCCTTATTCTTGGAAGCCCTCTCTCCTTTGCCCATCTTCCGTTCCCATCCATTATAACCGCAATGTGTTTGGGTATTTTCAGAGAGGTCATTTTCCAAGCTTTCTCTTAGCTATCTCCGCCTCTTCCGAAAGAGGGTAGTCCTTAATTACATTCTCATAAAACTCGTCAGCCCTTTGCCTATCACCTTTAAGCTCGTAAAGTTTGGCAAGTTGAAGATACGCAGATGGTGCTTTGTTGCAGTCTGGTAATTCACCTTTTTTACACTTTTCTACTAAGGTAAGCCAAACCGCTTGTGCCTTATCAAGTTCTCCAAGGTCTCTAAAGACGGCCCCAAGCCAGAAGTAAGCATTGTCCGTGAGTGGGGTTTTGGGATTTTTCCTTATGAATTCTATAAACTTTTCCTTTGCAAGACTAAGCTGTTTTTGGTTATATAGGTTCATAGCTTCGTCATACTCTGCTTGATAACTTTCCGAAGGTTTTTGCTGTATTTGTATATTCTTTTTACTTTCCTCCGGAAGCCTTACAGAAACTGTACTGTCCTTACCCGTTTTTAGTTTTTCTACCTCAAGCCTAAGCTTTGTGAGACTTTCCGCGAGATTATCCACCCTGGTTTCCGTTTTTATATTCTGCTCTTCAAGTCTCCTTTGCCTTTCCTCAAGCTTGCTTAGTCGCTCGTCAACTTTTGCAAACCTCTGATCTAACTCCTCCTTTGTAATGGGACCACACGCTGTGAGACCTAAAAGGATAAACCAAAGTGCTTTTTTCATAGGATAAAATTATAACACTCCGTATAATGTTTCGTGGACTTTTAACTTTTTGAGTAGCTTCTTCCAAAAGCTCTGGCTTTCTTCTCTTGGTAGCATGTCCTTTTTGCCCCTTGGTGCTATTAGGTACACATCTATACCTTCTGTCTGCAAGATGAGGTCTTTGTATATACCGCCTGCAAAGGCACCCTCCCTCCGTGGCTTGCCCAAGATGATTTTGGTGATACCCTCCCTTTTGGCGTAGTTGATGATCTCCTTTGCCACATTGTTGCCTTTTAGAACCTCTACCCTACCTCCTAAGCGTTTGGTGAGTTCTATAGCTTTGTTTAGCCAGTTCTTCTCCTCTTCGGTGAAGTTTTTGGCTCTGTCTGTTTCTACATACAAGGCTATCCACTCTACACCCCCAAGCTCAGAGGAGAGCCTATAGGTTGCTCTCACAAGCTGTGTGGCGTAAGGGCTTGCGTATATACCTACGAGTAATTTCTCCTTAAAGCCAAGAGGTCCCGAAAAGCCTCTCTGTCTTAGGTACTCTTTGAGCCTTTCGTCCAGCTGTTCTGCAAGCACCCTTAGGGCTAATGTCCTCAAAGCTATCAGGTTTCCTATCCTGAAAAACCTGTTGACTGCCTCCTGTGCCATGTCCTTCACATAAACCTTACCCTCTTTTAGCCTTTTGAGAAGGTCCCTTGGGGGTAAGTCTATGAGCTTTATTTCTTTGGCACTCTTCACAAAGGGGTCGGGGACCGTCTCCTTTACTTCCACACCTGTAATTTGCAAAACTATGTCCTTTAGACTCTCTAAGTGCTGTATATTCATGGCGGTAAAGACATCTATGCCTGCGTCTAAGACCTTCTTTATGCTCTGGTACCTCTTCTCTTCAGGAAAGCCGGGGGGATTTGTGTGAGGTAGCTCGTCTATGATCACTATCTGTGGCTTTCTGCTCAGTATACTCTCGTAGTCTACCTCTTTTAGTTTGAGACCCTTGTACTCCACCACCTTGGGCTCTATGACCTCAAGGCCTTCTAAGAGGGCATCCGTTTCTGGTCTTTGGTGGGTCTCTGCGTAGCCTACCACTATGTCTATACCTTCCTTTTTGAGAAGGTGTGCGTCATAAAGCATGGCGTAAGTTTTACCCACACCTGGCGCATAGCCCAGATAAACGGTGAGATTTCCTACACCGATAGGCTCTTCTTTGTATGCCTCGCTTAGCTCCAAAAGTTCCTGCGCCAGAAGTTCTCTCTCTATGTCCCTATCTTCTATGTCCATGCTTTTCTATAACCTCCAAAAGCTCCAAGTTGAGCATAAGGATGTTTACCCTCTCCTGTCCCAAAAAGCCAAAGGTTCTCCCTTCTGTGTGCTTCTGTATCATTTGGCGTAGCTCTTCTTCCGGTATGCCTGTGTTCTTGGAGACGCGCTCCACCTGTGCGTAGACTGCGGAGGGAGGCAGATGAGGGTCTAGTCCGCTTGCGGACGCAAAGACCAAGTAGGATGGGATGGGTTCTTTTATGTCTTGCTTTTTGAGGTTTTCTAACCTCTCTTTTACCCCTTTGTATAGTTCAGGGTTGGTGGGTCCCAAGTTGGAGCCTCCGCTGGAAAGCGTGTCGTAGTTTGTAGCAGATGGCCTGCTGTAGAAAAGGTATGGGCTCTGGAAGGGTTGGGCTATTAACTCTGAGCCTACAGGCTGTCCTTTGTAGTACACGATGCTTCCCTTGGCTTTTTCTCTGAAGACTACCTGAGACACGAGCGTGATCAAGAGAGGATACACCAAGCCCGTAATAATAAGGAGTAGTATGTATAGCTTTGTGGTCTTTAGAAGATCTCTCATGGCACCTTACCCCACAAAGAACTCTATAAGGTGGTATATGAGCTTTATGGCTACGAAGGGTGCTATCACACCACCCACGCCGTAGATGAGAAGGTTATACACAAAGAGCTTGTCAGGTGCCACCGCCCTGTAGAAGGCTCCCTTTAGGGCAAGGGGTGTAAGAGCGGGTATGATCAGTGCGTTGAAAATGACCGCAGAAAGCACTGCTACATACGGGTCTTCTAAGCGTAGGATATTGAGCTTGTCTAAGTGTGGAAAGATGGGACTGACTGCGGAGGGCACTATTACAAAGTACTTGGCTATATCGTTGGCTATGGAAAAGGTGGTAAGGGCACCCCTCGTTATGAGCATGCTCTTTCCTACCTCCACTATGTCCAAGAGCTTAGAAGGGTCTGAGTCTAAGTCTATGAGGTTTGCAGCCTCTCTTGCCGCCTGAGTGCCTGCGTTCATAGCAACCGCTACATCTGCCTGCGCCAATGCTGGTGCGTCGTTTGTACCATCACCTGTCATCGCCACTATGTAGCCTTGTTTCTGTAAGTCCCTGACGAGGTTAAGCTTGTCTTCGGGTTTTGCCTCTGCCACGAAGTCGTCCACACCTGCTTCCTTTGCTATTGCGGATGCGGTCAGGGGATTGTCACCAGTTATCATGATGGACTTTATGCCCATGTTCCTTAGTTTGGCAAGCCTTGCCTTTATGCCCTCTTTTAGCACATCCTTTAGTGCCACCACTCCCACCACCTCTTTGTCTTTGACTACCACCAACGGAGTAGCACCACTCATGGCTATCCTACCCACCACCCTCTCAAGCTCTGGGGGAAGCGTGCCACCTATCCTTAGGATATACTCCTTTACCGCGCTGAAAGCTCCTTTGCGGTAGCTATGACCGTCTACTTCTACACCGCTCATCTTGGTCTCTGGGGTGAAGGGTATAACCTTTACATTCTTGGGCAGGGCGTCTGACCGTACACCGAGGGTCTTCTTTGCCAACTCCATTATGCTCTTGCCCTCTGGTGTCTCGTCCGCTATGGATGCTATCATGGCAGTGTGCACGCATTCCTCAAAGGTGTGGTTTCCCACTGGTATAAATTCGGAAGCCATCCTGTTGCCCAGCGTGATGGTGCCTGTTTTGTCCAGCAGAAGCACATTGACATCTCCCGCTGCCTCTATGGCTCTTCCGGAAAGGGCTACTACATTTCTTCTAAAGAGCCTGTCCATACCCGCTATGCCTATGGCAGGCAAGAGTGCTGCTATGGTAGTGGGTGCAAGACACACAAAAAGAGCCATAAGGATGGTTATGGATGCGGGCTCACCCCTACCTGTAGTTCTTACAAGGTACTCAGAAAGCACCCTAAAGTTTAGCACCACCACCAAGAATATGGCGGTGAGAGATACAAGAAGGACCTCAAGGGCTCTCTCGTTGGGTGTCTTTCTACGCTTTGCTGTCTCTATCATGCCTATCATCTTGTCTAGGAAGGTCTCTCCGGGGTTTGCTGTTATCTTCACCACTATCCTACCAGCTACCACCTTGGTACCTCCTATGACTGCGTTTCTGTCCGAACCCGCCTCCCTGATCACAGGTGCGGACTCTCCCGTGACTGCCGCCTCGTTCACAAGCGCTGCACCCTCTACTATCTCACCATCGCCTGGAATGATGTCTCCCTCCTCCACAAGCACCAAGTCTCCTTTCCTCAGGTCCGTAGAGCTCACCGTATCGTAGGGGCTATCGGGCAAAGGCTCTCTGAGCTTTTTAGCCATCACTGCGGTTTTGTAGCTCTTTAGGGACTCTGCCCTCGCCTTGCCTCTTATCTCTGATAGGCTCTCCGCAAAGTTAGAAAGCAAAACAGTGAGCCATAGCCAAAAGGTAGTCCATCCTGTGAACCAAAGTACGCCCTTTTTGTAGCCCAAAGCCTCCAGCACGAACTCCACAGTGAGCACTATGGCACCTAACTCCACAGAGAACATCACAGGATTGTGCCAGAGGTCAAGGGGGTTAAGTTTCTTGAAGGAGCCATAGAGCGCCTTTACAAGGAGATCCCTACCAAAAGCACCGTTTTTCATGTTTAGTTTCCTGCGTACAGCAGAAAGTGCTCAAGCACAGGACCCATAGAAAGAGCCGGGAACAGGCCAAGGACATTTATGAGCAGTATCACAAATATGAGCCAGATGGCAAAAACCAGACTGTCTTCTCTGAGGTTGTGGGGGCTTTGGGGTACCGTCTTCTTATGAGAGAAGCTACCTGCGAGGAACAGAAGGGCAACTATGGGCACATACCTACCTACAAACATAGCAAAGGCAGTTGAGAGGTTATAAAAGATCGTGTTGGCATTCAAGCCCGCAAAGGCACTTCCGTTGTTGTTGGCAGTAGAGGTATAAGCATAGAGCACTTCAGTGATGCCGTGAGGTCCGGGGTTGAGTATAGAGGTGGTGCCTGCCTTGGTTTTGAGTGCAACAGAGGAAAGGAAGAGGATCAAGAAGGTAGATGTCAGAGCTGCGATAACGGATGCCCACATATCTCTGGGGTAGAGCTTTTTTTGCAGGAACTCGGGCACTCTGCCCACCATCAAACCTGCGATGAATGCGGATATTATCATATAGGCTATCATGCCGTACAGACCCGCTCCTACTCCCCCAAAGGCAACACCCAGAGCCATCAACATTAGAGGTATCATGCCTGCCAAAGGTAGGTAAGAGTCAAACATGCCATTGACCGCGCCCGTCTCTGCGGAGTCCGTGACCACGCCAAAGAGAGCACTACCAGATATCCCAAAGCGCGTCTCCTGACCCTCCACATAAGGACCCTCTATACCCATACGCGCAAAGTCTGGATGAGGTTTAGACATGTAAAGGTACTCAAAAATCAAAGCACTCACAAATATAGCCAGCATAACCCCGTACAGCACAAGACCCAGCCTGCGCCTACCTGTGAGCTTTCCAAAGGTATAGGTCAGGGATGCAGGTATCATCAGCATAAGAAGACACTCAAAGAAGTTAGAAAGGGGCGTAGGATTTTCAAAGGGATGGGCAGAGTTAGCACCAAAGAAACCACCTCCGTTGGTACCCAAAAGCTTTATAACCTCTTGACTTGCCACAGGACCCATGGGTATGATCTGCTCTTTGCCACCAAAAGCTGGGTCTAAGAGCTTTACCTTTACATATGGGTCAAGGTTCTGTATCACTCCTTGGCTCACCAAAAAGATGGCACCAAACACGGATATGGGAAGCAGTACATACAGAGTGGCTCTCGTGATATCCACCCAGAAGTTGCCTATGTAGGGAGTTTCCGCTCTGGTTATGCCCCTCAAAAGTGCCAAGACCACCACTATACCCGTGGATGCAGAAAGAAAGTTTTGGACCGCAAGGCCCATCATCTGGGAAAGGTAAGAGATAGTGTTTTCACCTGAGTAAGCTTGCCAGTTTGTGTTGGTAGTGAAACTCACCGCAGTATTGAGCGCAAGGTTCCAAGAAAAGCCCCCAAAGCCCTGAGGGTTCAGAGGTAAGTATCCCTGAAAGACAAGTAAGAGAAAGAGCACTACCATACCCAATATGTTGAAGGAAAGCAAATGAAAAGCGTACTCCTTCCAGTTCATCTCCTTTTGTGGGTCTATACCCAAAACTTTGCAGATAAGCGCCTCCCCTGGCAGAAGCTTAGCGCTAAAGACCCTTGCCATATACTCCCCTAAAAGGGGTCTTATCAAGCTTAAGAGGACCAAAAAGACAACAAAGGTTAAAACATCAGGAATGAGTGTTTGCATGATAATTAATTATAAGTTTTATCTTATCCACCACATCCTTTATTATCCAATCTGGAGTAGAAGCTCCTGCAGTTATACCAACTTTTTTCACACCTACGAACCACTCCCTATTTATCTCGTCTGCAGTTTCTATATGATATGTGTTTGGATTTAGGCTTTTAGATATCTGATAGAGCCTCCTGGTGTTCCCACTGTTTTTACCCCCTATTATGATCATCACATCAACTTCAGGTGCAAGCTTGTAAACATCTTCTTGTCTCTCTGAGGTGGCATTGCATATGGTGTTTATTATCTTCACCTCTTTTGCCCAAAGAGCTATTTCACCTACCACCTCTTTGAAAAACTGTTCGTCTTGAGTTGTTTGCGCCACAATACCCACTTTATCTTTACCGAGAACAGAAAGGAGGTCCTCTCTCTTCTCAACAACTGTGCCTTCCCCACCGACCTCTTGAAGGTAGCCCAATGTGCCTATGACCTCGGGATGGTTCCTCTCACCCACAAGGACGACAAAATATCCCTCCTTAGAGAGTTGCACCACAGCTTCGTGTACAGCCTTTACATAAGGGCATGTAGCATCAACTATATTCAAACCTATAGCTCTAAGCTTTCTTTCTTTGTAAGGTGGTATGCCGTGCGACCTTATGATGACTGTATCTCCTTCTTTTAAGTCCTCCTCCTGTTTTAGAAGTTCAACTCCTTCTTTTCTTAGTCTTTCTACCTCCTGTGGGTTGTGTATGAGGGGTCCCATGGTGAAAACCCTTTTACCCTCTTTGGCAAGCTGTGAGGCTTTTTCAGCCATGTGTATAGCTCTCTTTACTCCAAAACAAAATCCTGCATGGGGTGCTATCAATATCTCAACCATGAATAAAAATATAGCCCATATTGTATAATAGGGGTATGTTGAAAGAAGGGGAAAAAGCACCAGATTTTTGTTTGGAAGGTATAGATGAAGAAGGAAAGGAAGGCAGGTTCTGCCTTAAGGACTTTTTGGGAAAGCCTCTTGTTCTGTACTTTTACCCAAAGGATGACACACCCGGCTGTACCCAAGAAGCTTGCGATTTTAGAGACAATATGTCTGTACTTAGCTCTATGGGTATAAAGGTTATAGGCATAAGCCCTGACAGTTTATCCTCTCATAAAAAATTCAGAGAAAAATACGGACTTAACTTTACTTTACTCAGCGACCCAAACAAAGAGGTGGCAAAACTTTATTTTGCATACGGTAAAAAGAAGATGTACGGAAAAGAAATGGAAGGCATTATAAGAAGCACCTTTTTAATAGACAAAGAGGGAAAGATAGTAAAAGCTTGGTACAATGTAAAAGCCAAAGGGCATGTGGAAAGTGTGTTAAAGGATCTAAAGGGATTAAATTTATAGACAAGGAGCGTTAAAAATGCAAGTATCCGAGCTTTTGGAGTATGTATCTGACAAGAGGTTAAGAAGCATAGGAGAAAAGGTATTAAAGGGTGATAGGCTTTCCTTTGATGATGCGGTTTACATGTTCTACTCTAATGAACTTACCTTTATAGGAGCGCTTGCGGAGTATGTGAATAGGAAAAAGAATGGTATGTTTGCTTACTTTATTGTAAACAGACAGATAAATCCAACAAATGTTTGTGTGTATCAGTGTAGTTTCTGTGCCTTTGGAGTGGTCAAATCTGATCCAAGAGCTTACGAGATGAGTCTTGAAGAAATACTCAAAAAAGTGGAAGAGACTTATGCTCAAGGTGGTAGAGAAATTCACATGGTTGGAGGATTGCCACCTCACTGGAAGGTAGAGGATTACATAAAGCTCGTGAGGGAGATAAAGAAGGCTTTTCCTAAAATAACTGTAAAGGCATGGACAGCGGTAGAGATACATCACATGTCAAAAATATCAGGAAGGTCCTATGAGGACATACTAAAAGAGCTTTTGGATGCAGGGCTTGAGGTGCTCCCGGGTGGTGGTGCGGAAATATTCTCTGAGAGAGTCAGAAAAGTAATAGCACCTTATAAAGCCAGCGCGGAAGAGTACCTTCAGGTTCATAAAACAGCTCACAAGCTTGGCATTCCTACAAATGCAACTATGCTCTACGGTCATATAGAAACTTATGAAGAGAGAGTGGAGCACATGCTAAAACTTAGGGAACTTCAGGACGAAACTGGAGGTTTTCAAGTTTTCATACCTTTAGCTTACTGGCCAGAAGGTACCAAGTTAGGTGGAAAAAGGACATCTTCCGTTGATGACTTAAAGACAATAGCTATATCAAGGCTCTTCCTTGACAACTTTAATCACATAAAAGCCTACTGGATCACCTTAGGAGAAAAGATAGCACAAATAGCTCTAAACTTTGGAGCTGATGACTTGGATGGCACCATAGAAGAAGAAAAGATAGTACACTCTGCGGGTACCAAATCCGCCTACGGACATTCAAAGGAAAAGCTCATAAAACTAATAAGAGACGCACAAAAAATACCCGTTGAGAGGGACACCTTTTACAGACCTGTAAGCATATACAGTAGTTAAGTTAAAAGACCTTTTCAACAAAAGCCTTGAATTTCGCCCTGAATATAGACTTGCTGAACCTTTCTGCGTTCTGCCTTATATCTTCCGAGGAAAACTTATCTGCTAACTTTTCAAACTTATTTATAGCTTGAACAAGAGCGTCTTTATTCTGATCCCAAAAGAGTATACCTGTCTTTCCATCTACAACTATTTCACTGGCACCACCTTTTCCGTATGCTATAACTGGTACACCACAAGCTTGAGCTTCTACCATAGCTATACCAAAGTCCTCTTGAGCCATGTAAATGAAGGCTTTTGCCTTTGAAAGATAATCCCTTAACTGCTCACGGCTCACATGTCCAAGAAACTCCACATTTCTTCCTGCAAGTTTTTTCAGTCTTTCGTAATCTGGACCATCTCCCACAACAAGTAGCTTTTTGTCTTTCAACAATGAAAAAGCACCGATAATGATGTCCACCTTCTTGTAGGGTACAAGCCTTGAGACGGTTATGTAGTAATTTTCACTTGCACATCTTTCAGTCTGAAGGAAAAATTCTGTATCCACAGGAGGATATATAACCTCTGCCTGCCTACCGTACAACTTTTCTATACGCTTTGCAACAAAAATAGAGTTTGCTATAAAATGGTCCACCCTTTGGGCACTCACATAATCCCAAAGTCTTATATAGTGTAGAAAAAATCCCGCTAAAAGTTTTCCTATACCCAAATGGAGCATGTACTGATGATAAAGATCCCACGCATATCTCATAGGTGTATGACAGTAGCATATGTGAACCTGTCCTGAGTGTCTCAGAATACCTTTGGCTACAGCGTGGGAAGAGGATATTATTAGGTCATACTCAGAAAGATCAAATTGCTCCACCGCTAAAGGAAACAGAGGCAGGTAATAACGATAGAACTTTTTTGAAAAGGGAAGATTTTGAATAAAGGAGGTATAAACTTCTGCAGAGCTCAAAACGCTCTTAGAAAATTTGGAACTATTATAAAGAAGCGTATATATGGGCGATGGGTAAAGCTTATATATCTCTTCAAGCACTAACTCAGCACCACCGTAAGACAAAAGCCAATCGTGTACTATAGCAGTCCTCATGATAATATAATATCAAAAGAATTTCACACCCACATAGCTTATGCTTGCAAATCAAAAACTAAAAGTTAATATGATTTTTATCACAAAAACTTGTTTAGTGCTTGTAATTCTAAGAAAACAAAACTCACATGTGTTAATATAATGTCATTTAATTAAATTCTTGTCGGATAACAACTTGTAGAGAATTTCACATCCCTAAAAATTCATTCGTAAAATCAATAACTTATGAACCAAGAATTCCACATGGAATTTCACATTTTCTCCACATATTTTTACCCCTTTTAGGTGTGTATGCATAAGTCATTGAAAATGCGTAATTTTTACCAAGAGATTTTCACATTAGCCAAAGGCTTGATACACAAGCCTCATAATAGAATTTCACATCATTTAGCATAAGTCATTGAAATTACGGAACATTTTTAATTAAAGGAAAACCTACAGAATCAACCGTCTAAAATATGGGATGTGAAAGGTGTGAACAAAAATCATAACTTATTGATCTAACGATACATTTTTCAATAAAGGAAGTCTTTGAAAATCAACAATTTGAGATGTGGGATGTGAAATTCTTTTGAGCAAAATATTGAGCATCAAAGATTTGGGCTCTTTGGCATGTTTTTTGCTTTATTATTTATATTTTTTTATAATAAATAAAACAAGTATAAAAAGAAGGAAAAAAGGTATGATAAAGATAGAGGAATTGGCTAAACAGTTAAGCGCTCAAATAGTTCAAACTCATGTAAGTTGGGTACTCCTTTTGGAGGATGTGGTTTATAAGATAAAGAAACCTGTAAACTTTGGATTCTTAGACTACTCAACTCTTGAAAAGAGAAGGGAAAACTGCGAAAGAGAAGTTTTACTAAACAGAAGACTTTGTTCCAATGTATATCTTGGTGTTGTACCCATCAGCTATGTCAACGGCGTTTATATCTTGGAAGATGATAGCCATGTTGTTGAGTACGCGGTTAAGATGAGAAGAATACCTACAGAAAGACTTTTAATAAACATGCTTGATAAGGCATCTACTGACCATATGAAACTAATAGCTAAACGTGTATTTGAATTTCATACAAAAGTGGAAAGAAAAGATGAGTTTGGAAGGATTGAGATTATGAAGTTCAACACAGACGAAAATTTTCAACAAACACAAAAGTACATAGGAATAACTATAGATGCTCAAGATTACGCTTTTATAATGGAAAAAACGCAAACTTTTTACGAAAAGTACGGTGAACTTTTTGAGAAAAGGATAAGGAATGGTAGGATAAGGGACGGACATGGAGATTTAAGGCTTGAACATGTAGCTTTTTTGGATAATGGTATATGCATTTTTGATTGTATAGAGTTTAACGAACGCTTTAGGTGTGGTGATGTGATAAACGATATGTGCTTTTTGTCTATGGAGCTTGAGCTTTACGGAAGAGATGATCTGTCTAAGGTATATGAAGATGAATACAGGAAGCTTTCAAAGGATGAGGAATTTGATATATTCCTGCCATTCTTTAAGTGCTACAGGGCTTATGTGAGGGGAAAGGTGAACAGCTTTCTATTAGATGACCCAAACTATCCAAATAAAGAGCAAGCAAAGACTTTGGCTATTAAGCTTTTTAAGCTGAGTGCCAGTTATGCAAGGTTGATCTAAGAGTTTTTTGGTGTATATTTTACATAATAGAGCTTGAGGGACCTTTGGTCCCTTGTTGAAGGGGGCGAATGGCTTCGACGGGGACAGTAGGTAGAGAGTAGCAGGCAGGGTGGCAACCTTAATAGCCAAAGCAAACAGTTCCCGAAGCACAGCTCGCTCTCGCTGCCTAAGAAAAGGTAGCGGCTCACCGGTGGCTTGGCCTCTGGGTTGCCGGATGGGTTCAGAGACAGAGGTGTAGGGAAGGGTTCTTGCAGGGTGGAACCTTCCCGAAAGGAAAACCCTGCCTACCTTCGGGAGTTTGCAGGTGGACGCCCGAAGGTCAGTAGGAAAACACCTGCTAAGCCTGTAGATGCTCTCTTGCCGGGCTGTCCTCGGACGGCGGTTCGATTCCGCCCGCCTCCACCAAAATTAAGGAACTTCCACCTTAGTGAGTATTTCCTCTACTATAACTTTTGGGTCTGTATCTCCCCTTGTTATGATCCTGTGAGGAAGTACAAGGGGACAAAGCTCTATTATGTCTTCTGGGACTACAAAGTCTCTACCTTTCACGTAAGCAAGTGCTTTGGCACAGCTGACTAGGTGTATGGCTCCTCTTGTTGACACGCCAAGTAGTACATCAGGATGAGACCTTGTTTGGTTTATGATCTCCACTACAAACCTTCCTACATCAGGCGATATGTAAAACCTCTTTATCTGGTTTATAGTGCTTAAGATCTCTTGTGGTTTTACTACTGGGCTTAGCTTGTCTACCTTTTCAATGGGGTTTTCTCCCCTTATTATTTGCATTTCCGTTTCTGGATCTGGGTATCCTATGGAAAGCCTCATGCTAAACCTATCAAGCTGAGATTCTGGAAGGGGATAAGTGCCATACTGCTCAATGGGATTTTGCGTTGCTATAACAAAGAAAGGTAAGGGAAGTTCGTAAGTTATACCTTCTACGCTCACTTTGGACTCTGCCATAGCTTCCAGAAGGGCACTTTGAGTCTTAGGTGTTGCTCTGTTTATCTCATCTGCCAGGACTATGTTGTGAAATATTGGACCATGTTTAAAAACAAAGGTTTTCTTAGATTGGTCATAAACGCTTACACCTATTATGTCAGAAGGTAAGAGGTCGCTCGTGAACTGAATCCTTGCAAAAGATAATCCAAGCACCTTAGAAAGGGCAAGGGCTAAGGTAGTTTTACCAACACCCGGTACATCCTCAAGTATAAGATGTCCCCCAGAGAGAAAGCAAACCAAAGAGTAAGTTATCACATCATCCTTTCCTTTAAGAACTGAGCTAATCTCATCTACTATTCTGCTTATGTCCATAGGTTATAATTTTAATCATGCAGATAAACGAAAAAAGTATTGTTCAAAAAGTAAAAGAACTTGTAGAACCTATAGTAAAAAGCATGGGTTTTAGGCTTTTTGATGTGGAATTCAAACCAGAAAGGGGATGGGTTTTGAGAGTTATATTGGACAAGGAGGGTGGCATAACTATAAGTGATTGTGAAGAAGTAAGTAAAAGACTAAGCTCGCTTCTTGATGTGGAAGATATAATACCCACATCTTACATACTTGAGGTATCATCTCCTGGTTTAACGAGAGAGCTTACTAAACCAGAACATTACGAATTTTTTAAAGGAAGACTAATAAGAGTTGTTTTGAGAGCACCTTTGGAGGGCAAGAGAGAGTTCAAAGGCTACATATCAGATGTAAAAGAGGGCATACTCCAACTCAAGGAAAGAGAAAGTGGCCAATTACTTCACATACCTTTTTCTGCCATAGCTAAGGCAAATCTGGAGATAGAAGGATGGTAAAAAACCTAAAAAAGCTCATAGAGCAGGTAGCCAAAGAGAAAAATCTGCCAGAATGGACAGTAGAAAACGCACTAAAAAACGCTATAGCCTTAGCTGTAAAAAAGGACAGAAAGCTAAAAGAAAATTTGCGCGTTGAGCTTTTAGAGGAAGGTATAAAAGTTTACATAGTTAAGAGAAAAAACTCAGAGGAATTAGCCTTTCCCTTGGATATATCTACAGAGGAAGTAAACAGGATTGCTGCTCATGTTGCAAAGGAAGAGTTTTTAAAGGAACTTGAAAAGGCAGAAGAGGAAAGGGGATATTTGGAGTTTGTAGAGCAAGAAGGTCAGATAGTTGTTGGTATAGTAAGGAGAATACTTGAAAACGGTGATGTGCTCGTAGACTTGGGTAAAGTTATGGGTATCCTTCCTAAAAGGGAGCAGATACCAAAAGAGGTGTATAGACAAGGGGAGAGAGTAAAAGCACTTCTTCTTGAGGTAAGAAAGCACAGGGGGAAGTACGAAATTATTCTTTCAAGGACACACCCCAAGTTTTTAAAAAAGCTTCTTGAAGCGGAAGTGCCTGAGATAAAAAGCGGAGAGATAGAAATAAAAGCCATAGCAAGAGAACCAGGAGAGAGAGCAAAAGTTTTGGTCCATGCAAAGGACATGAAAATGGATCCAGTGGGTGTGATAGTAGGGCTTAAAGGATCGCGCATAAACCCCATATCTAAGGAACTTTCAGGGGAAAAGATAGATGTGATAAGGTGGACAGATAATCCGGAGGAACTCATAAAGAAAAGTCTATCTCCTGCACCTGTGGTAAAAGTTAGACTTATTCCTCAGGAAAAAAGGGCAGAAGTTGCTGTACCAAAGGACAAGCTATCCTTAGCTATAGGTAAACACGGTGTTAATGTAAAGCTTGCTAACAGAATAACCGGCTGGTACATAGATGTGCTCTCAGAGGAAGACTTTGAAAGGTTAACCGCTCTGAAATGAAGGTCCTACCTGAACTTTCCATAAAAAAGATGGTTTATGGGGGATACGGTCTTGCGGATTACGAAGGAAAGAAGGTGTTTGTTAGGTATTCTGCACCCATGGAGCTTGTCTCTGCAGAAGTAATAAAGGAGAAAAAGGATCATGTAGAAGCGGTAGTAAAAGATATAATACTGAGTTCCCCTTGGAGAAGACAAGCACCTTGTAAGTACTACACCTACTGTGGAGGTTGTCAGCTTCAACACATACACCCAGACAAACAGGTTAAGATAAAGGAGGAGATTCTTTTGGAGAGTCTACAACGCATTGCACACATAAGTATAAACAGGCTCTGGGATAGCATAAAGTCAGGACAAGAATTTGGATACAGGATAAAAGCGCAATTTAAAGTTCAAAGCGGTAAGCTTGGGTTTTTTGCATGGGGAACTCACGAACTTGTGAGTATAGAAGAATGTCTTTTGCTACATCCAGCTATAAATGGGCTTATTCCTTCCCTCAGAGAGCTTATTAAGAAAGTCAAAGACCTTCAGGAACTTCATGTGCTTTATTCTCCTACTGAAGATGAGTTTCTTTTAAAACTCATAACACCTACTGCGTGTGATGTAAATAAGATGAGAACTCTAAAAGAGAGACTGCTACCCAAAAAGGTTGTAGGTATAGGTAATTATTCCAAGTTAGGGGATCAGCTTATTAAGAGGTATCACATAGGAAGAAACTTTACCTACATGCAAGTGGGAAAGTATCGCTACAGGGTAAGCAACGATTCTTTCTTTCAAGTAAACTTCACTCTTTGGGAGGAGCTTATAAGGAGCGTTGTTGTAGGTAGCTACAGAAAGGTAGTTGAGCTTTACTGTGGTGCTGGTTTTTTTAGTATTCCCCTATCCGAAATTTCTAACTTTCTTTTATCCTCTGACAGTAATCCGTCTGCAATAAGGGATGCAGAATACAACGCTAAGTTAAACATGAGGGATAACATAGTCTTTTCCCAAGAGAGTGCCTATCAAACTCTAAAAAATTACGCCGGAGAAGTTATAGACCTTCTGTTTCTTGACCCACCAAGAGGTGGGCTTACCCAGGAAGAAACCAAGCTTATACTCCAGAACAGACCAAAAGAGATCATATATGTGTCCTGCAACCCTACCACATTAGCAAGAGATATAGGCAAGCTTACAAGTGGAGGATACACTCTAAAAGGCATAAGGCTTATAGACAACTTTCCACAGACATATCACATAGAAAGCGTGGCTTACCTAAGCCAACAATAGAAGTTTTCGTATTTTCAATAATTTTGCATTTCGTCTATCTGTGCTTTACTTTATAACCTTCCAAGAGTTTGACTTGAGTATTCTATCAGATTAACATTCATCTGGGGGAAGGTCTTATGGGCAACCAAGTACCGCCTGCTGGAGGATGGTTGCTCAAAAGAAGGCGGGATATAAATACTCCAGCCGTAGGCTATTATCAGCCTACGAAAGAAAGGGAAAGGTTATGTACGTAATAAAGAGGAACGGACTTAAAGAGTCTATGGATATATCCAAGATACGCATAGTTATAGACTTTGCCTGCAAAGGCTTGAGGGTTGATCCCCTTGAGCTGGAAGCGGATGCACAGATTCAGTTCCGTGAAGGCATAACAACGAAGGAAATACAACAGCTTCTTATAAGGACCGCTGCGGAAAAAGTATCTCCACAGAGTCCCGATTGGCAGTATGTGGCAGCAAGACTTCTTCTTTACGACCTTTATAAGGATGTGGGGCACCTACGTGGTTATAAGGTAAAAGACAAGATAAACGGAAAGTACAAGCCGTACAACCCAGATAGCTTTTTTGAGCTTGTTAGAACTTATGCAGAGAGGGGTATATACGGAGACTATCTTCTGAAAGAGTACTCAAAGGAAGATTTTAATACCTTAGCGCGCTACATGGATCCAGACAGAGACCTTCTTTTTAACTATACGGGTATAAAAGTACTCTACGATAGGTATTTAGTAAGGGATGAGGATGGAAATGTTATAGAGCTTCCACAGGAAATGTACATGCTTATTGCCATGACTCTTGCTATACCAGAAAGAAAGGAAGATAGGATAAAGTACACAAAGCTTTTCTACGACCTTATGTCAAAACATGAGGTATCTTTAGCAACACCTACTCTTATGAACGCAAGAAGGCCTCACACTCAGCTTTCTTCCTGTTTTGTTTTAACTGTTGACGACGATCTTTATGACATATTTGACAATGTACAGAAAGCTGGTCAGATATCCAAGTTTGCTGGAGGCCTGGGTATATACCTTGGTAAAATAAGGGCAACAGGCTCTCCTATAAGGAAATTCAAAGGTGCAAGCTCTGGTGTGCTTCCTGTAGTTAAAATTCTCAACGATGTTATGGTTTATGTAGACCAGCTCGGGATGAGAAAGGGTTCAGCGAGCATCACCCTTGACATATGGCACAAGGATGTTCTGGAGTTTCTTGAGGTAAAAACTAACGTGGGTGATGAGCGCAAGAAGGCGCATGACATACACCCTGCCATATCCATACCAGACCTATTCATGAAGCGCCTAAAAAACAGGGAAAATTGGACTCTTTTAGATCCATATTACTGTAAGAATGTAAAAGATGGTAAAAACCTTGAAGACCTGTATGGTGAGGAGTTTGAAGAAGTTTACCAAAGACTTGAGAGGGAAGTGCCCCCAGATGCGAAAAAGGAGGTGGACGCCTTTGAGCTTTGGAAGAGGCTTCTTACTGTAGTGTTTGAGACAGGAGAGCCCTACATCTTCTTTAGGGATACCGCTAACAAGTTCAATCCCAACAAGCACTGCGGTATGGTGTACTCTTCTAACCTTTGTCATGAGATAGTCCAAAACATGTCTGTAAGCCAGCATGTAGAGGATTCTCTGGACCCATCAACAGGCTTGATAACCCATAGGAAAAAGTCTGGAGATGTAGTGGTGTGTAATCTTGGTTCTATAAACCTTGGAAAGGTTTATGAAAAAGCGGACATTGAAAGGGTTGTACCCCTTCTGGTGCGCATGTTGGACAATGTGATCTCTATGAACTACTACGCTATAAAAGAGGCAGAGTACACCAACAGACGCTACAGAGCTATAGGCATAGGTGTTAGCAACTACCACTACTGCCTTGTGAAAAACAACATACTCTGGGAGTCAGAGGAGCATCTTAGGTTTGCAAACTCACTCTTTGAAAGGATAGCCTACTATGCCATAAAAGGCTCTATGGAGCTTGCAAAAGAAAGGGGTAAGTATGAGCTCTTTGATGGCTCTGACTGGAGCAAGGGCGTATTTTTTGGCAGGTCTGCGGAGGAAAACCAAAGGCTATCTGAGCAGAATGGAAACAATTTAGATTGGATAGGTCTTGCAGAGGAGGTCAAAAGATACGGCTTACGCAATGCTTACCTTCTGGCGCTTATGCCAACAGGTAGCACTTCACTAATAGTGGGTGCCACACCTTCCATAGACCCCATATTCGCAAAGTACTACAAGGAAGAGAACATGTCAGGTATTCTTCCGCAGGTTCCGCCTGAAATAGACAAGTACTTCTGGCATTACAAATCTGCTTACTTGATAGATCAAGAATGGGTCATAAAGGCAGGTGCAGAAAGACAAAAGTGGATAGATCAGGCGCAGAGTTTAAATTTATTTATAGACCCTGAGCAGGTGGACGGACCTAAGCTCTCAAGGCTTTACGAACTTGCCTGGGAGCTTGGGCTAAAAACCGTGTATTACTGCAGAAGTAAAAGTTTAACAGAGATAGAGGAATGTGAAAGCTGTAGTGCCTAAGGAGGTTTTGCAATGGAAAGAACCATCATCTTTAATCCAGATGGAGACAGATCGGCAAGCAACAGAAGACTCTTGCATGGCAATCCTACCAACATTATGGAGTTAAACAATGTTAAGTACCAGTGGGCTTTTGACCTTTATAAAACCATGGGGTTTACCAACTTCTGGATTCCCGAGGAGATACCCATGCAAGAAGACAAGAAACAGTACGAAAAAGACCTTTCACCATACGAAAGAA
The DNA here is from genome assembly GCF_900215655.1 of Hydrogenobacter hydrogenophilus. NCBI lineage: Bacteria > Pseudomonadati > Aquificota > Aquificia > Aquificales > Aquificaceae > Hydrogenobacter > Hydrogenobacter hydrogenophilus. Next base: position 32,544 of record NZ_OBEN01000002.1, read on the forward strand.
GAGCGTACGAGATGGTGCTTAGCTTTTTAATAGCTCTTGATTCTTATCAAGTGAACATGCTAAAGGAATTTGCTCGCTACATTACAGCTCCAGAACTTGTTATGGCTCTTACCTCTCAAGAATTTCAGGAAGCTCTTCACTCTTACTCTTACCAGTTTATCCTTGAGAGCGTGGTAGACCCTATAAAAGCTGATGAAATATACAACTACTGGCGTCAAGATGAAGTGCTTATGGAACGCAACAAAGTCATAGCAGAACTTTACAATGAGTTTATAAGAAAGCCAACGGAAGAGAACTTTATAAAGGCAGTCTTTGGCAACTATGTGCTTGAGAGCCTCTACTTCTACTCTGGTTTTGCCTTCTTTTATACGCTGGGAAGACAGGGAAAGATGAGAAATACCGTACAACAGATAAAGTACATAAATAGAGATGAACTCACGCATGTGACTCTCTTTAGGAACATTATACTTACCCTAAGGGAAGAAAGCCCAGAGCTGTTTAGTCCAGAGATAGAAAAGTGGGTGTATGAGTTTTTCAAGTATGCGGTGGATGCGGAGATCAAGTGGGGTCAGTACGTGACCCAGAACCAGATACTTGGTATAAACAACACGCTCATAGATAGGTACATAAAGTATCTTGCCAACCTCAGGCTCACCCAACTTGGATACAAACCTCTTTATCCCAGCATAACCGAAAACCCAATGAAGTGGATAGACCAGTTTAGGACCATAAACGACACTAAAACGGACTTTTTCCAAGCAAAGCCACAGACCTACGCAAAAAGAAGCGAGCTAAAGTGGTAGTCTAAGCCTTTTTCCTGTTAGTGATAAAGAGAAAGGTAAGGGTTATTACTATACTCAAGAGGCTTATATAGGAAGCCATTCTGAGGGCATCCTGCACTGCGTAAGTACCTGCTATCACATTCTGAAACTGTCCAAGAATTACTTTGTATCTGAAGGCATCAAGTCCAGAAAGCTTCTGCGCAATAACCATTGGGTACTTGGAACTCAAAACCGCTCTTATGCTGTTTATCTCGTCAAAGTGGAAAGCTCTTCTGGTCTCTAAGGTGTAGGTTGCCAAAGATGTGGCTATGGAGGCTCCCATGAGCCTTGCGTAGTTGTAAAGCGCTGTGCCGATAGGTATCTGTTGAGGTTTTAGGCTCTTAAAGGCAAGAGCGGTAAGGGGTGCGAAGAAAAAGCCCATAGCCATACCTATAAAGCACAGGAAAAAAGCCACTTTCCATCTGGGGGTGTAGTAGTCTATGTGCGACAAGAAGAAAAACAGGGTCAAAAATAGCACGCTCTGGGATATAAGTAAGAGAAGCTTAGGCTCTATCCTGTCGCTCAGCCTACCCCCTATCAAAGCAAAGGTGGCAAGCAAAAAGGCGTACCACAGGAAAGTTAGACCAGCCTGAAAGGTAGGCACATTCTTTAGGCTCTCAAGGTATATGGGCATGATGTATATAACTTGGAAGAACACAAAGCCGTATATGGTGACAAAGGTGATTATGGCGTAAAGGTAGTTGGGTTCTCTAAAGATGGAGTAGTCTATGAGTTTGTTCTTCCCCAAAAGCTCTGAGAGCACAAAGAGCAAGAAGGAAAAAACCGCAACGCAGAAGGCTACAAAGGTTTTCATAGAGTAGAACCAACCCCAGCTCTCTCCTTTGGAGAGAAACACTATAAAGGATATGGATGATATGGACAGGAACACAAAGCTCGGCAGGTTAAAGGGTACTTTTGCCCTGTTTCCTATCTCTGGGAGCATAAAGTAAGCTACTGGCAGGAGGATCACCACCACAGGAACATTCATGTAGAATATCCAACGCCAAGAGAAATACTCTACCATGTACCCGCCCACCGTGGGACCAAGCCCCGGTGCAAAGGCTACCGCCATGGCGTAAAACCCCATAGCGGTGCCCCTTCTCTCTGGTGGAAAAAGGTTAAAGAGTATAGCTTGAGAGGAGGGTATGAGAAGCCCTTCTCCTATACCCTGTAGGAATCTAAATACTATCATCTCTTCAAGGCTTCCTGCCTGTCCTGAGAGAGCACTACCCAAGCTAAAGGTAGCCAAGCCTATAAGGTAGGTTTTCTTGAGACCAAGGCGAGAGCTTATTGAGTTGAAGGCTATTATAGTTATGGCAGTGGCAGTTATGTAGCTTATGGGGACCCACTCAATGCCGTATATGTCTGTCTGCAAAGGTGCGATCATCTTGGGTATGGCCACATTAGTGCTTGTTATACCAAGAACCGCCAGAAAGGTCCCAAGGACTATCAGGAGCGTGTAGAACCAGACCATCTTGTCATCCTTCTGTAAGAAAACTCCAAGAGTAGGTAAAAGATGGGTATGGCTCCCAAAAGTCCCCAAAAGCCAGCGGAGAGAAAGGTACTGCTAAAGGCATCAGAGTAAGCATAAACTTGCTCTATCCCGTAAAAGAAAGCCTTAGCTTTGTTCTCGTAGTTATGCACAAAGGGCATAAAGGTGCTGTAAAGCCTCTCAAGGTAAGACATAACGGAACTGTAATCTTGTATTTCGTTGGTTTTGTTGAAGTTCTCCCACATATAGCGCTGAAGGTCGTTGGTGGCAAGGGCAGTACCAAAGGAACCGCCCACAAACCTAATGTAGTGCATAAGGCTAACCCCCAGTGTGGTTTTCTCTCCGAGCTTTTTGAGGGCAAGGTTAGTAATGGGAGCGAAGAAAAAGCCCATGCCTATGCCTAGCGGGATCATTTTTAGGGAGGCTTCCCAGGCAGGCGTAAAGTAGTTTAGGGTAGGAAGCAACAGGAAAGCAGAAGAAAGGTAAAAGGCAACCGCAACAGTCAAAGACAGAAGCTCAGACTTTTTATCTCCTAAGATGCCTGCTATGGGAGAAGAGAGGCCTATGGCAAGAGCCAGGGGGAGTATGTGTGTGCCTGTCTGAAAAGTGCCTACGAGCTTTAGATTCTCGTAATAAAGGGGTATAAGGTAAAACACTTGGTACATGGAAAAGCCAAGCAAAAAGCAATACACCGTAATTGCTACTACAAACTCCTTTATGCGGAATATGGAAGGGTCAATGAGAGGATGCTTTGAGGAGAGCTCAGAGAGTAGGAAAAAAAGGAAGGAAAATATGGATATTAGGGATGTGTAGAGTATGAGGTCTGAACTGAACCAACCTAACTGCTGTCCTTTGCTGAGGGTTATCAGCAAAGAAGTTGTGGCGCATGATATAAACAAAAAAGACAGGAAGTTAAACTTACCGTGAGTGTTTTGAGGTTTATACTCTGGCAAGAAAAACAGACTGAGAGCCAAGTTTAAGACACCAACAGGGACGTTTATGTAGAATATCCATCGCCAATTTATGTGTTCGGTTATGTATCCACCCAAGGTAGGACCCAAAGCAGGTGCAAAGCTCACACCAAGCCCGTATATACCCATGGCAAGCCCGCGCTTCTCTGGAGGGTACGCACTAAAAAGAAGTGCCTCTGCGCTCACAACTATCAGAGCTTCTCCCAGACCCTGAAGGGACCTACTGCTTATCATCCAGTCAAGGGTATGCGCCTGTCCAGAAAGAAAGGAAGCCACCACAAAGAGAAACAAACCACCTACAAACACCTTCTTTAGACCAAGGACTCTCTCCAAGCTTTCAACAAGGAGGATACCAACTGCAGCGGCCATCATATAAGAGGTGATAACCCACTGAACACCATAAAGGTCAGTGCTAAGAGGTGCCATCATCTTGGGAACTACTGTGTCCACTATGGTTGTGTCCAGTATAGCCATAAATACGCCCAGCATCAGGGAGAAGGTCAGGATCACTCTCTCGCCAGTGCTAAGGGTCTCGTGCAGTGGTTTTTCTTCCATTATCTCTTCCTCTGTATTTCCACCTCACCACCCATGCCGACCCTCAGAAGGGACATATCACCTTTGGTTATCCTTATCTTTACGGGTATGCGCTGGACTACCTTGGTGAACTCACCCGCAGACACATCGCGCGGAACCAGTGCAAAAGTTGCTGCGGAAGCTGGGCTTATCTCTTCTACCACACCCTCAAACACTTTGTCTGGGTAAGCATCCAACCTTATGTAAGCCTTACAACCCTTCTCTACACCCTTTAGCTTGGATTCCTCCAAAAGCACATCCACATACATGGAGTCTGGCTTTACTATTGCATACACGGGCATGCCTGGACTTACCACATCTCCTACGCTTACATACTTCTTTGCCACTATGCCATCAAAGGGGGCGGTGAGCTTTGTGTTTTCAAGGTAATTCTTTACTAACTCTTCCTGCTTTTTTAGGCTCTCTATCTCCTTATTAAGTGCCTCTATCTGGGATATTAGCTCCTTCTCCTTCAGGAAAGATATGCGCGAAAGTTTTACACCCTCTAAGCTCTTTTTGTAGCTCAGGTTTAGCTCCTCAAGGGATCTCCTTATGGATTCCGCTTGGTCCTTCAGGACTGAGTAGCGAGTCTCTGCCTCTTCGTACGTCCTTTTGGGTATCACGCCCTTTTCTAGCAGATTTTTGTAGCGATCTCTGTCTTTTTTTGCAAGCTCAAGCTGTGCCTGTACCTGTGCCAGCTGGCTCTCTAAGGACTGTCTCTTTTTTTCTACTTCTCCTGCGCTAAGGGTGGATATGGAGTAGTTCGCAACGAGCTCCTCAGAGACCCTCTTTAGCTGGATCTCAAGCTGTTCTCTCTGGGCTTTTAGGCTCTCTATCTTTGCCTGTATGTTCTGTAGGTTAAGCTCGTAATCTGTTGGGTCTATCTGTGCTATCACCTCACCCTTGCTAACTCTGTCTCCCATGTTTTTGTATAGCTTTATGACCTTCCCAGAGACCTTCTGAAAGCCCACATTGGATAGCTCATCCGCTTTGACAAAGACCGCATCTGTTATGGCATACTCTATGCGATGTTTTATCCACCTGAAGGCAAGGATCGCAAAGATCACTATAAGTAAAAGAACAACAACTATGCCCACCTTTCTCTTCATCTGAGACCTCCTACAGCACGCATAAGTTCGTAGTAAGCCTTTAAGTATTCGTAGTAAGATATAACCTTGTTTTTTCTTGCCTGTGTGAGACTCGCTTCAGCAAGAAGAAGGTCTGTAGAACTTATGATCTGATTTTTGTATTGCTCCTCTGATAGTTTGTAAAACTCTTCTGCATATTTAAGTGAGTCTTCCGCTACTTTCATATTGTCTCTTGCTGTAAGCAGGTTTTCGTAAGTTTGCTTTACTTCAAGCCTGAGGTTTTCCTTTGCGTTCTCAAGCTCCCACTTAGCTCTTAGCTCGTCCTCCACCTTTGAGAGCACCCTATAGTAGGGTTCTGTAGACTGGAAATCAACGTTTAGACCCACAGAAAGCGCATAGACTCCCTTTGGGCTTATGATGGGGTTTTGGTCAGAGTAGGTGTATTGGGCTTGTACAAAGACCTTGGGCAGGTACTTGCTTCTTTCTATCTCTGTGAGCCTGCGCGCTTGAACTACCCTTTCTGAATACACGCGCAGTATGGGTCTGTTCTCCAGCGCCATCTGGTATAACTTTTGGAAGCTCTCTGGTGTGTAGCTAACGCTTTTGAGAGGCTCAAGGTCCTTCAGACTGTCTTCTTTTATGCCTGTGAGCTTTGAAAGGTTAGCAAGTGCTATGCTGTAGTTTCCCTCCGCCTGCCTTAGGTCCCTTTGGACTTCTGCGAGCCTCACCTGAGCCTGTAGCACATCCGTTATAGCTACCAGACCCTCCTTGTAAAAAGCCTTAGCTCTCTCATACTGTGCCCTTATAGCCTCAAGCTGTTTACTGTAGATTTCCACTATGTCCCTTGCGGAAAGCACATCCAAGTAAGCCTTTATAACTCTTAACTTTATGTCTTGGATCTTCTCCTCGTAGAGAGCCCCCTGGAGTCTAACTTCGGAACTGGAAACCCCTATCCTGCCCTCTCTTGCACCCCCATCGTAGAGGACCTCCCTTAGCCCAGCGCTAAAGTTCTTATAGCTGATCTTTGCAGAATCTACTGCCAAAGGAGGAAAACCGTCAAAGGCTGGAATGTTTAGCTTTTGCTTGCTGGACAGTCTGTTGAAAGAAAAGTTCAGAAAGACCTCTGGCAGGTATAGGCTTGTGTCCCCTTTCAAGTTGTAAAAGGCGGACTTTATGGCATGCTCCTGAGCCTTTAGCTCGGGATTGCTCTCTTGGGCACTCTTTATAGCATCCTCCAACGTTAGACAAAAGCCTAAGGAGAAACTAAACAGAAGTAGAGCCAACCTCATGCTTTTACCCCCTTTAGTATCACATCAATGCCCTCTTCTACCATGCTTAGTATCTCCTCAAGGGGCATATTGCCTTTGAGCAGGTAGTCAAGATACACTATCCTTACATATCCCATGAGTATGTTAACAATGTTTTCTGCATTTTTGTAAGCAAATTTCCCACTTCTAATCCCTTTTTCTGCTATAACTCTTAAAAGTTTTCTCACCTTTTTATTCTTCTCAAAGTACATCTCTCTGAACTCTTCGTTGGTAGCCACAAGCTGGAACAAGAATATGTAAGCGATGGGTTTCTCCTCGTACATTATCCTAAAAAACTCAAGGGTAGCGTCCTTTATTATCTTTTCCACATCGTCATCTTTGCGTGCGTATTCTTCCAAAAGGTTTAGGACCTTCTCCGACATGATTCTTACAAGCTCTTTGAAGATGTCCTCCTTGCTCCTAAAATACAGGTAGAAAGTGCCCTGAGAGAGCCCCGCATCAGCCACTATATCAGACACTTTGGTTTCGTAGTAGCCTTTTTGGGAAAAGAGCTTCTTAGCAGAGGAGATGAGCTTTTCCCGTGTATCCATCATTTGGTAAGCCTATCTATTTCCGCTATAGTGCTCATATACTGGTAGAGGACCAAGTAATAGTTCTGAAGTGTTTGGTTGTAGTTGTTTCTGGCATCTAAGACCTCAAGCTGACTGCCCACGCCGTATCTGTAGCGCTCAGTAGATAACTTCAAAGATTCCTTTGCTGCTTCCAAAGAAGCTTCCACCGCCTTTAACTGAGCCCTTAGGGACTTAAGATCCTCTAAATTTTTCTTTAGCTGAGCCTTCTGGTTGTAAAGAAGGTCAATAAAGTTTTCTTTTTGCTTAAGGTAGTCTATGTTTGCTTGAGCTACATTTGCAGACTTCTGAAAGCCATCAAATATGTTGTACTGAAGCTGAAAGCCAAAGGTATAGCCCTGTATCCACTCGGTACCACCCATTAAACTACGCCTTCCAGTGCTTCCCTGATATGTCAAAAAGCCAGATAGCGTAGGGTAGTAAGAGTCCTTGGCTAAATCTATACGCTTTTGGTACACCTCAAGGTTCTTTTTTGCCACAAGAAGAGTGGAGTTCCTCTCAAGGAGAAGCTTTTCTAATTTATTGTAGTCCTCCTCAAAGGGCACTAACTGCAAACTACCCTCTGGTTCCACATCCTCATCGATCCTCAGGTAAGCCTTAAAGTCCTCTAAGGATTTCTTGTAATCAGACAGAGCCTGTTCGTACTGGGCTTTTGCACTCTCAAGCTGTGCCTTGCTTCTTAGCAAATTCACCATGGGTATAACCCCAGCCTTGTATTGGGCAGAAGTCAGGTTGTAGTTCTCTTCCCAGTAAGATATGTTCTGCTTGTATAGTTCCACCAATTGCTTTTTGTACAGCAGAGCGTAAAAGAGGTTTTTGGTCTGTAGCTCCACCGTTCTTTTTATGTCCTCAAGCAAGTAGGACTGAAGGTCTTTTGAAAGTTTTGCGAGCCTAAGGGCATCAAACACGGACTTGTCAAATATGGCTTGGTTTAGCTGTAACAGGTAAGACTGCCTGTTTTTTGGAGTAAAACCAAAAGCTAAAGAACTGTCTAATCTTGTATAGGAGTAGCTGGCATTTATTTGGGGGAGTATGCCTGCCCGAGCCTTTTTTATGTCCTCTTCTACCCTTTTGAGATCAAGCTCGGATAACCTGATGTTGGTATTGTTCTTTAGAGCTATGTTTATGGCTTCCTCTAGAGTGATGCACCATCCAAAGGATACCCAAAGAAATAAAAAGATCACAAGCCTCATTTGACTTTCACCTTGCTTGTCTGGTTAAGGAGGTATGCGTTTTCAACCGCCACTTGGTCACCTTCTTTTAGGTCACCTTTTACATACACAAAGCCTTCTTCCTGCTTTAGTATCTGCACCTTTACTGGGCTCACTCTGTTGCCTTCTACCTTCCAAACTGCTTTCTCGTTGCCTATGAGCACCACCGCCATCTCTGGGACTTTAAAAGCCACTGTAGAGGATGTGGGTATCTTTACTTTTGCGTACATGTTGGGTTTAATCTTTCCATCTTGGTTTTTCACAAGTGCCTTTACCGTTATGAGCCTGTTGGCATCCGCAGAAGGAGACAAAAATATCACTTTACCCTTATAACTGCCTATACCCTCCACATCAAGATACACCTCAGAACCCATCTTCACACTGGAAATTATCTCCTGTGGCACTTGAAAGACCACCTTTATAGGATCAAGGGTAACTATCCTAAAGGCTTGAGACTGAGGGGTTATGTAATCACCTACATTTATAAACTTCTGAGCTATGTATCCAGAAAAGGGAGCTCTAAGCACTGTCCTATAGAGCTGAGTCTGTGCATTCCTCAGCTGGGCTTCTATAGCAGAGATCTGATCTTGATAAACCTTTAGCTGGGTGCTTGCGTTTTCAAATTCCTCCCTTGCTATCAGGTTTTGCTCGTAGAGGAACTTTCTCCTCTCATATATGGCTTTTTGGTTTTCGTAATTGGCTTTTGCCTGCATAAGGTTTGCCTTTATCTGGTTTAGAGCGTTTTGGTAGTCCGTGGGGTCTATCCTTAGAAGGGGTTGACCCTTTTTTACAAAGCTCCCTTCATCTACCAAAAGCTCAAGCACCCTTCCGCTCACCTCTGGCCTAAGTATCACATCCCTTATACCCTCAAAGTAGCCGTTTGTGGTATAAAACACTTCTATCTCTTGGGGTTTCACATAGTAGATGCTTATGGGTATGCTCTCCTCCTTCTTTTGGCCCTGGACTTTTTCCTCCCTGCTACAGCTTCCCAAAAGAAATAGTGCTATGAGTAAAAACCATCTTACCATACCCATAATTATACACCATACTGACTAGTCAGTCAGTTATAATATAAACCCATGTACAGATTTTTTATACACAGGCCAGTGACCACCATTATGTTCATGATGTCCTTTGTGCTTTTGGGATTGTATATCTACAACAGAATACCTGTAGACAGGCTTCCCAATGTGGACTTTCCTGTAGTTAGTGTTAGCACCACTTATCCGGGAGCTAATCCAGATGTAGTGGATACCAACGTCACTAGATACATAGAAGACGAAGTTTCCACCATAAGCGGTATAGATGCCATAGTTTCACAGAGCTATGCGGGTTTATCAAGCGTTAATATCATCTTTAACCTTGATAAGAACATAGATATAGCTGCACAGGAAGTAAGAGACGCAGTGCAAAGAGCCTACAGGCGTATGCCTTCTGGTATAGACCCACCAGTGGTTAGGAAGGTTAATACGGGCAGTTTTCCCATACTTGCCATACATCTACACTCAAATAGCGTGGATTACCAGACTCTTGCATACTATGCGGACAAGGTGGTAAAGAGAGAGTTCCAAAAGATAAACGGCGTGGGCGATGTGGGTATAGGAGGCTTTAGGGACAATGTGCTTTGGGTGAGGCTCTATCCAGGGAGGCTATACTCTTATGGCATAACTCCGGTGGATGTGCTAAACGCAGTTGTTAAAAATCACCTTGAGACACCTGCGGGAGCTATCTACGGCAAAGATAAGGATTACATCATAAGGCTCTATGGAAAAGTTAAAGACCCAAAGGAGCTTGAAAACACTTATATAAAAGGAAATATAAAGCTCAGAGATGTGGGCTATGTGGAATTCACAGAGGACGAAAAGAGAGGAGTAGCAAGGTTTAAGGGCGAGCAATCCATAGCCCTCATTATATACAAACAATCGGGATTTAACACAGTGAAGGTAGCAGATGCGGTCAAGCAAAAGATGGAGGAGCTAAACCAAAAACTCCCTCCTGGCATGCACATGGACATAACCTTTGATGCCAGCGTGTTTCCCAAAGAGAGCGCAAAGGCAGCTATAGAAGAGATAGCAATAGGTAGTTTTCTTACTGGTCTTGTTGTGTTTCTCTTTTTAGGAAGTCTGAGGCTCACTCTAATTCCTGTGATTGCCATACCCATCACCCTTTTCAGTGCCATCATATTCCTTTACTATACAGGCAACTCTCTTAACACCTTCACCCTGCTGGCTCTTGCGGTAGCGGTGGGTATAGTCATAGATGACGCCATAGTGGTCATTGAGAGTATATACAGAAGAAGAGAGGAGGGCATACCTCCCATACAAGCTGCGGAGGTGGGCACTCGGGTTGTAGTGTTTGCTCTTTTGGCATCTACCGCATCCTTGGTGATAGTGTTCTTACCCATCATATTCCTAAAGGGCGTGGTAGGCAGTTTCTTTGGAAGCTTTGCTCTCACCCTTGCGGTGGCAATAGGTGTCTCTTACATAGTAGCCATAAGCTTTACTCCCATGGCAGGCGCAAGAATGATAACGCAGACAAAAGAAAACATCTTTATGCGCATCTACAGCAAGTTTGAGGCTTTCTTTGATAGATTGCTAAGATGGTCCTTAGATCACAAGCTTGTGGTGATATCTTTCTCATTGCTCACCGTGCTTTTGGGCTTTATGTTTGTGAAGTTATCAAAAAAGGAGTTTTTCCCAACCACGGACGAAGGCGCTTTCATAGTGAGGTTTGAAACACCCATAGGCACTTCCTTTGACTTTACTGACCAAAAGGCAAAGGAGGTGGAAGCCATCCTTCTGAAAAATCCCTACATAGACAGATTTGGTATTGCTATAGGTCAGGGCGTTGCAGGAAGGCCTGATGTGAATGGCGGACAGGCTTTTATCTTTCTCAAAGACAGATCAGAAAGACCTCACCAAAAGATCATCATGAACCAGCTTAGGCAGGAACTATCCAAAATAAAGGACATAAGAGTAAGCGTGGAAGCCTTCCCCATAGTTATGTCTGCAGGAAGACAGACAGATATAACTTATGCCATAAGAGGTCCATCTTTGGAGGAGCTCCAAAAGATATCCCAAAAGATGGTCTCAGAGTTTAGAAACAGACCGGGCTTTAAGGATGTGGATACAGACCTTAGGCTCAACGAACCTCAGATAAAGATAAGTGTTGATAGGGCAAAGCTTGGAGACTTGGGCATATCCGTTGAAGACGTGGGCACTACCCTTAACATACTCTTTGGAAAGTACAAGTTTGGCACATACGAAGTGGGAGGAGAAAGCTACGACGCTTATATAAAGGCAGACCCCCAATTCTTAGAAAATTGGCAGAACCTAAATAAGGTCTTTTTGAGAACCAAAGATGGCGGACTTATACCACTAACCCAGGTAGTGAACCTGCAGATAGCACCAGGATATCACGTCATAAACAGGTATGACAGACAATACTCCTTTACCTTCTACGCTAACCTGTCTGGAAAGTCTCTTGGAGATGCCACTGCGGAAGTTGAGTCTTGGCTTAGGAACAACCTACCACCGGGCTACACCTTTCAAGCAGTGGGCCAAACCAAGGAGTTTGCACGGGCTTTTAGGGGATTGGCTTTTGCCATGTTAGTGGCTCTCATAAGCATATACATGGTGCTTGCCAGCCTTTTTGAGAGCTATAGACATCCCTTTACGGTGCTATTGACTGTGCCTCTTAGTCTCTCTGGAGCGTTTGGTCTCCTTTACCTGACGGATACCTCTCTTAGCGTACCCTCTTACTTTGGGATCATCCTCCTAATAGGCATAGTGGTGCGCGATGCGGTCCTCTTTATAGAGAGGATCATACAGCTCAGAGAGGAAGGCTATGAAACCAGAGATGCCATTCTTCAGGCAAGAAGAGAGAGACTAAGACCTATACTTATGACTACCATGACCATAGTTTTTGCTCTTCTTCCTGTATCTCTTGGTCTTACCGCAGGCTCAGAACTCAGGCAACCCTTAGCCATATCCGTCATAGGTGGTATAGCCTCCGCACTGCCACTGAGCCTTCTGGTACTCCCTATAGTTTATGAGCTCTTTGATAGCATAAGGATAAAAAGGCGCTAAGGCTGAGCTTTTATACCGTACTTTTCAATCTTCCTGTAGAGGGTTCTAAGAGGTATACCCAGTATTTCCGATGCGAGCTTTTTGTTGTAATTTACCTCTTTTAAAACCTCCTCTATCTTTTTCCTTTCAAGCTCTTTCAGAAGTTTGTGCTCTTCAATATTCAGAAAAGAAAGATCATCCTCATCTAAGTATTCATCATCACAAAGCAAGCAAGCTCTCTCCATTATGTTTTTTAGCTCTCTTACATTTCCCGGAAAGTTGTACGACAACAGCAGTTTTTCTGCTTCCTTTGTAAGACCCTTTATATTTTTGGAATACTTTGCAGAGAACTTCTTTAAAAAGTGCTGTGCAAGGGGTATCATGTCTTCCTTTCTTTCTCTGAGAGGTGGTATGTGGAGCTCAAAGGTATTTAGTCTAAAGTAAAGGTCCTCCCTGAACTTACCCTCTTTTATGAGTTCCTTAAGGTTTCTGTTTGTTGCACTTATAATTCTCACATCGCTTTCTATCTCTTTTCTTCCACCTACCCTATAAAACTTTTTGGTCTCTATAGCTCTCAGAAGCTTAGCCTGAAGGGAAGGTTCTATCTCACTTATTTCGTCAAGAAAGAGCACACCGCCATCTGCAAGCTCAAAAAAGCCCTCTTTGGAAGAACCAGCACCTGTAAAAGCACCCTTTTCATATCCAAATAGCTCTGCCTCAAGAAGGTCTTTGGGTATAGATGCTATGTTGATGGCTATAAAGGGTTTTTCTCTTCTATCACTTGTAGAATGGATTATCCTTGCTATCAACTCCTTGCCTACACCCGTCTCTCCTACTAAAAGCACAGGGCAATCACTACAAGCTATTTTTTCTACAGTTTTTAGTAGCTCTCTCATTTTAGGACTTTCAAAGACAAACTCTTCTTCTGTTAAGTTTCTTTCTCTTTTAAAAAGCTTGTTTTCTTTCTTTATCATCAAGGACTGATAGGCTTTTTCAAGGGTAGTTTCTATTTCCTCAAGAGTACACGGTTTTGTAAGAAAGTCGTAAGCTCCCTTTTTCATGGCTTCTACCGCAACCTTAACCGTGCCATGCCCTGTTAGCACTATGACTTCCGAAAGGGGTTGGGAGAGTTTTGCACTTTCAAGGATCTGCATACCGTCCACATCGGGAAGTAAAAGATCAAGCAAAATCAGATCAAAGCTCTGTCTTTCTAAGAGTTCAAGTGCTTCACTACCGTTCTCTGCCAGATAAACTTTATAGCCTTTATCCTCTAAGTACTCTTTGAGCAGTCGTCCTAAGTCATGTTCATCTTCTACTATTAGGAGTTTCATCTTTGTCAAACTTCTTTGCCTCAAGCCACAGTGCATCCGTCTCTTCAAGACTCATACTTTTTAGTTCTCTACCCATCTGTTTTGCTTTCTCTTCCATATACCTGAACCTTCTTTCAAACCTGTCGTTGGCTTTTTGAAGTGCCATTTCCGCATCCAGTTTTAGCAGTCTGCAAAGCTCTACTACCGCAGTTAGAACATCGCCAACCTCGTGCTCTATGTTTTCTCTATTTCCTTCCTTTAAAGCCTCTTTGAGCTCTTGGATCTCTTCCTGAAGCTTTTCAAGCACCTGATCTGTATTTTCAAAATCAAAGCCTACCAAGCTCGCTCTGTCTTGGAGTTTCTGAGAGCGCATCAAGGCTGGCATATTCTTTGGTATGCCATCAAGGACACTTTCCCTATTCTTTACCTTTTTCTCTTCCCATTTTTTGAGCACCTCATGTGCAGGCTCGCATCCAAACACATGAGGGTGTCTCTCTACAAGCTTTTCTTTCAGATGCTTTACCACATGGTAAAAGGTGAAAGCTCCCCTCTCTTTTGCTATCTGTGAGTGTATAAGCACCTGAAGAAACACATCTCCCAGCTCTTCCAAAAGGGCCTTGTCATCTTTTTTATCTATAGCGTCCAACAGCTCGTAAGTTTCTTCTATAAGATACTTTTTTAGACTCTCGTGAGTTTGAGACCTGTCCCAAGGGCACTCCCTTCTTATCCTCTCCACAACATCTAAGAGGGCTTTGATCTCATCCATGTTCTACTTTAAAAACATACGAAGTAAGTATCCAAAAAGCAAGCCGGCAAAGAAAAAGAGTAGTACGAGAAGTCCCAAGGGCATAGGGTATGTGGTGTATATGTATTCTCCCATCTGTGGAGTAAGCAAAAGACTAATGGGTTGGTGGTTCAAAAACACCAAGTAAGCAGAAACACCAAGTATAATCAAAAAGAGCACAAAATAAACTACGAACCTCATCTTATCTCTCAGAAGTGTACATCGCAGATCTGCTCGTACTCTATAAGCTCCTTTATGCTTGCCTTCTGGCTACAGAGGGGACAAGAAGGATCTTTACGAAGCTTTACCTTCCTAAAGTCCATGGATAGGGCATCCATGATAAGAAGCTTACCTACCAAAGGTTCACCTATGCCCAAAAGAAGCTTTATGGCTTCCGTTGCCTGAATGCACCCCATGATTCCACCTATAGAGCCCAAAATACCTGCCTCTTGACAGCTTGGCACAAGCCCTGGAGGGGGTGGTTCTGGAAACAGGCATCTATAACATGGTGAGTGCTCTTTGTCTCTGAAGTCAAAAACGGTGATCTGCCCTTCAAACCTGAGCATAGCAGCAGAAACCAAAGGTTTGTTTGCAAAGTAGCACGCATCGTTTATGAGGAATCTGGTGGGAAAGTTGTCTGTACCGTCAAGTACTACATCGTAATCCTTTATTATGTCCATAATGTTGCTTTTGTTGAGCATAGTGTTATAGGTTATGACCTTCACATCAGGATTTAGTTTTTCCACAGTCATGCGGGCGGATTCCACTTTGGGAATGCCCACTCTTTCAGTGTCGTGAAGTATCTGTCTCTGAAGGTTTGAGAAGTCTACCACATCAAAATCAACAATACCTATGGTTCCCACACCAGCTGCAGCAAGGTAGAAAATAGCGGGAGAACCCAAACCTCCAGCACCTACTACAAGAACTTTTGAGTTCAGCAGTTTTTCCTGTCCCTTACCTCCAACTTCTGGTAGGATAATGTGCCTTGCGTATCTCTTTATCTGCTCCTCAGTAAACTTAAACATAAGAATTAATTATAAGGCTTTTTTGTTGAGCGTGATATAAAATATCCTATATTTTATGGAAGGTTTTAAGTTTAGAGATCAGCTCAGAGGTGTGGAGTTAGAGTTTGCCATACTACCTTCAGAGAAATTGACCATTCCCTCTATACAGAGGGAAATTTCTGAAAATCACATCAAAAGACTTATGGAATCCATAGAGAAACTGGGATTTATAGAACCCCTCTCTGTTGTACCAGATGGTAAAGGGTCTTATGAAGTTATCAACGGACAGCACCGTCTTCTTGCAGGGCGTCAGCTTGGTATAACTGAGTTTCCAGTTATAGTGCTTCCCCCAGAATACAAACAGCACATAATAGCTCTTAACATAGAAAAAGCTCCTTCTCTGAAGGACAAGGCTCATCAAGCTTACGAGATATTTTTGGAATACCTCAATAGCGCACCAGAAACCCCAGAGTATAAGTTAGAAAGGCTCATAGAGGAAGCATACCTTATAACAATAGGCTTTATAACGGATAGGATAGGTGATAAAAAGTTTCCGGGCTATGCCTTTGAAAAGGTACTGAAGAAGTTAGATTATTTCCTTGAACAGCCCATATCCCAAGCTCAGAAAGAGAGAGAAAACAGAGCCAACCTGCTTCTAAAAGCAAAGGAAGTTTTAAACAAGCGGTACGAAGAGTTGCAGATGAAAAACCCACTTCAAAAGGAGGCTATAGTAAGCAAGGCTTTTCAGTCCCTTTACGGAAGGTATGTGAGAAGTATCACAGATGACTTCCATACAGTTATTGAAAGGCTCATAGATGCTATACAGAAGGTAAGTCTTGAAGAGATACAGATAGAGGAATTTTAACCTATAATATGTAAAATGATTTCCGTAGTTATACCCGCTTATAACGAAGAACAGAATATTCCCATACTTTATCAAAAGCTTACCCAAGTGCTTGAAGGTAAAGATTACGAGATCATATTTGTTGATGATGGTTCTGAAGATGGCACTTTTAATGTGTTGGAAAAGATAGCTAACAAGGATAAGAGGGTAAAAGTTATACGCTTTAAGAGAAATTACGGACAGACCTCCGCTATGTATGCAGGCTTTCAGCATGCAAAGGGTGATGTGATAATCACTATGGATGCGGACCTACAAAATGACCCTGAGGACATTCCTGCTCTACTTAAAAAGCTTGAGGAAGGCTATGACCTTGTGAGCGGATGGAGAAAGGACCGCAAAGATCCCTTTTTATCAAGAAGACTTCCTTCCATGATAGCCAATTGGATCATATCTAAAGCTACGGGTGTCCATTTACACGACTATGGGTGCACTCTAAAGGCTTATAGAGCAGAGCTTTTAAAGGAGCTTGAGCTTTACGGTGATATGCACAGGTTTTTGCCTGCTCTTACAAAAAGACAGGGAGCAAAGATAACAGAGATAGTGGTAAGACACCACCCAAGGCTTTATGGTAAGTCCAAGTACGGTATAGGCAGAACCATTAGAGTTATACTTGACATACTTTTGGTGAAGTTTTTAAACGAGTACATAAACAAACCCATGTATGTGTTTGGTACTGCAGGTTTTGTCCTTTTTTCAATTGGTATGTTGGCACTTTTTTATCTTACTTTTCTGAAGCTTTTTGGAGAGGATATAGGAAGGAGACCTCTGCTTATTCTGAGCGTGCTCCTTATACTTGCAGGTATACAGCTGATATCCACGGGAATATTAGCTGAGATGATGATAAGGATATACTACAGGATAAAAGAGGAAAAGCCGTATATTATAGAGAAGACTATAAACCTCTAAAGGATCATACCGTCCCTTAATCTGATGATCCTACTGAAAAACTTGCTAAGTTCTGTGTTGTGCGTTGCTACTACAAAGGTTATTCCCTTTTCTTGATTGAGGTGTTTAAAAAGTTCAAATATTCTCATCCCTTCCTCAAGGTCAAGATTGCCTGTGGGTTCATCTGCAAGGAGTATTTTTGGCTCTAACATAAGAGCTCTACCTATGGCAACTCTTTGCATCTGACCACCTGAGAGCTGGCTGGGTTTATGTTTGACTTTGTCTTCAAGCCTCAAAAAGTTAAGGATATCAAGAGCTTTTCTTTTCACATCTCTTATCCCTGCCATCTGTCCTATAATGACGAGGTTTTCCAGAACACTAAAATCTTCCAAAAGATAGTAAAACTGAAACACAAAAGCTATGTTTTTCTTTCTAAACTCTGCAAGATCGTCTTCTTCCATAGATGTGATCTCTCTACCCAATACCCAAACATTACCCTCCGTAGGCCTGTCAAGGCCTGCTATTAGGTGCAATAGACTGCTTTTGCCCGAACCAGAAGGACCCATAAGTCCACAGAACTCTCCCTCTTTAATGGTCAGGTTAATACCCTTTAGAGCCTTCGTGCCATCTGGATAGACCTTTTTAAGATTCACCACTTTTATAGCTTCACTCATTTCTGAGGATCTCCACTATACTCGTTTTACTAGCTCTGTAGGCAGGTAAAAGGCTTGCTATTAAAGAAAGGAAAAAGGCACCCATTATGGTTATGAATACATCTGACACTTCAAAGAATACAGGCACATGATCCATGAGATAAACATCCGCAGGCACTCTCACCAGTTTATACTCGTTGATGAGATAACCACCAAGCAGGGATAATAAAAGACCACACAGAGAGCCAAAAACACCAATGGTCATACCTTGAAAGAGAAATATCATAGCCACCTCTTTCTTCTTCATACCAAAGGTGCGAAAAATTGCTATGTCTCTGGTTTTTTCCTTTACCTTCATAAAAAGCAAGCTGGTTATATTAAAAGAAGCTACTATGACCATCAGAAGAAGGACAAAGAATATACCCACCTTTTCAAGCTGTAAGGCGTTAAAAAGGGGTTTGTTAAGGTCTATCCACGAGCGCACTATTACATTAGTGCCCAGCTCCTTTTCTATCTGCTTTTTTATCTCTTGAGCCTTGTAAGGGTCTTGTAGATAAACTTCAAAACCGTAAAGTTGCCACTGACTTCCAAAGAACTCTGTTGCGGAAGACATGCTCATAAGCACAGTAAGATAGTCTTGATCAAAAGTACCCGTTTGAAAGATGCCGTCCACTCTGAAATGTCCCACCTTGGGTAAAAAGCCAAAAGGGGTGCTTCTACCCACAGGGGAAACTAAGGTTATTTCCTGTCCCACCTTTATACCCATAATGTCTGCAAGCCCTTTTCCTATAAGCAAGCCACCTTTAAAAGATCCTTCCACAAGAAACCTCTTCTTTTGAAGCATGTCAGAGGGTCTCATTCCTTTCACACTAACACTCTGTAGAGAGTCGTCTTTTGATAGTATACCTTGATAAAGGACAACAGGATAAGCTCTTTTTATGCCTTCTGTGAGACTCAGCTTTTCCTCATACTCCTTTATGTTTTCGTCAGATGTAATGCTTATCACTATGTGAGGTGATGTGGAAAGAATTTTTTCTTTCAGAGCGTGCTGAAAGCCCGCAAAGACCCCCATAGTGAGTAAAATAGCGCAAACGCTGAGGATCACACCCAAAAGAGCTATTAAGGACACAAGCAAGGTAGATCCTTTGCTTGTCAGTACGTACTTGATAGATATGCGAATAATAGTTTTTAAAGACATAAACTCACCTGCCAAAATCAAGAAAGATCTTTGATGGGGTTACACCCTTTTGCTTTTGGTACTTACCACTGTAAGGTTTTTCCGCTTTTCTGTCTAACCTTGCCAAAACTATCTGGCATATCCTCATACCGGCATAAAGCTTTATAGGACAAGAGTTAGCATTGTAGAGTTCAAGGGTGATCTGCCCTTCAAAACCTGCATCCACCCAACCAGCGTTTTCTATAAAGAGTCCCAGTCTTCCCAAAGATGAGCGCCCTTCCACAAAGGCTGTTATGTCCTGCGGAAGCTTTATATACTCGTTGGTGGTAGCAAGAACAAATGCCTTTGGCTGTATTATAAAACCTTCGTCTGGTATAGACACCTTCTCAACTGGTATATCCTCTTGCATCACATCTATGTAGTTTGCTCTGTAAATTAGCACTTCTCTGCCAAGAGTGAGGTCCACAGAAGATGCCTGCACATGACTTGGAGAGTAAGGCTCTATAAGGAGCTCTCCTTTTAAAATTAGCTCTTTTATGGTAGCATCACTTAATATCATGTCTTTACACATGGGGGTGGAGGGACTCGAACCCTCACGGGGGTTACCCCAGGGGATTTTAAGTCCCCGGCGTCTGCCAGTTCCGCCACACCCCCATTACTTAAAATTATACAGCACATGGTAAAATGATTATGATGACTCCGGAGGAACAACTCCAGCTTATAAAAAAGGGCACTGTGGAGATCATAGAAGAGGAGGAACTTCTGAAAAAGTTAAAGAGTGGAAGAAAGCTAAAGGTAAAGGCAGGCTTTGACCCTACCGCTCCTGACCTTCATCTTGGTCATACTGTTTTACTCCAAAAGCTAAGAACTTTCCAAATGCTTGGACATGAGGTTTACTTCGTCATAGGGGACTTTACCGCTATGATAGGGGACCCAACCGGTAGGCTTGAGACAAGGCCTCCACTCACAAAAGAACAGGTACTTGAAAATGCAAAGACTTACGAACACCAAGTGTTTAAAGTGCTTGATCCACAAAAGACCAACATAGTGTTTAACAGCACTTGGCTCTCTGAGCTTGGTGCGGAAGGTATTATAAGGCTTGCGGGTAAATACACTGTTGCAAGAATGTTAGAAAGGGACGATTTTTCAAAAAGATACAAAGAAGGTATTCCCATATACATACATGAGTTTCTCTATCCGCTACTTCAAGGCTACGATTCTGTGTTTCTCAGGGCTGATGTGGAACTTGGTGGTACAGATCAAAAGTTTAACCTTTTGGTGGGAAGGGACCTGCAAAGAGACGCAGGACAAGAGCCTCAGGTGTGCATAACACTGCCACTTCTTGTGGGACTTGACGGTGTTAAGAAAATGTCCAAGTCCTACGGAAACTATGTGGGCATAACAGAAGACCCAAACACCATGTTTGGCAAGATCATGTCCATTTCTGACGAGCTCATGTGGGAGTATTACACGCTTCTTACCGATTACACCCAGGAAGAGATAGAGCGTATGAAAAGAGAACTACATCCTATGTCTGCGAAGAAAAAGCTTGCACACTACATAGTTGCCAGATACCACTCAAAAGAAGATGCAGACAGAGCCCTTGAGTTTTTTGAAAAGACCTTTTCAAAGAGAGAGTTTCCCGAAGATGCACCTGTGATAAAGGTCCCCATGGGACTAAGGAAAAAGGCTTACGAGCTTCTTTACGAGCTTGGTATAGAGGAAACGAAAAACTCCGCCAGAAGGGTCATTCAGGGAGGGGGTCTTAGGATAAACTTTAGAAAGGTTCAGGACGAAAACGAAGAAATAGAAGTAAACCAAGAGCTAAAACTTCAGGTAGGTAAAAAGCGCTTTTACAGGATAGTGCCCTCCTGATGAGATTAAAGGATATTGATGAAAAGATAAACTACCTTGATTCAATAAAAAAGTACATAAACGCCATGAATCTTCTTTCCGTAAACAGATACAGAAGGTACTATGCAGAGCTAAGCGCTCAGTACATGTACTTTCTAAGGCTTAAGGAGGTGCTTGGAACACTCGTATACCTATACAAGGGAGGTCTGCTTAATCTGAGAAGGGAGGAGAAAAGTATGTGTCTCATCCTTTTGAGTACGGATAGAGGTTTTGTGGGAAACTTTAATGAGATTTTAGTGAAAAAAGTCCTTGACTTTTTAGAAAAAACATCACTTGAGCTAAAAAGGTTTATAATTTTAGGCAAAAGAGGTTCAGAGTACTTTAAAAATAGGGGAGGTGTAGAAATATACACAGATGTGTTTAAGAAAGATGTGGATTGGCATAAGGCTCAGGAGATATTTCAGAGCGTAGTGGAACAGTACATGATGAACTACTACGATGTGGTTTATGTAGCCATTAACAGACCTGTAGTAAAAGGTGTGCTGTATGCAGAGAAAACCGAAAAAGAAGAAAAAGCGGTAAAAAGAGAAAGAGTTCAAGTAGGAGAGGTATTTTATGAGCTTTTTAAAAGAGCCACACCTAAAGTACCTTTGGCTATAGGACACATAACTTCCTACAGACCTCAAGTGGTAAAGATTATCCCTCCAGTTTTAGAAGGCTCTTACATAAAGGATAGTGTTATGAACTTTGAAGGTGATGAGGAGCTTATACTTAAGGAAGTCTTGAGACTTTACCTAAGCTTTCTTTTTAAAGAGATCTTTTTGGAACATTTTTCCGCAGAACTTTCCGCAAGGTTTATCAAAACCAGAGAGATCATAAAATCTATAGACAGAAAAAGATCAAATCTTAGCTTTCAAAGAAACAAAATAAGACAGGAGAAGATAAACAACGAGCTCATAGACCTTGTAAATATTCACATGGCTTTTAAGGAAAGGCTATTTAAAGATGTTTATGATGCATCTTATACCTTAGAGGTGAGTGAAATTTTCAATGAAGAGAATGTTGAATATTTAAAAGAAAGGCTCGGAATAAGAAAGGTCTTAAGAAGAAAGGACATTACAGGGTTTAGGGTTTTCTCAAAAAACTCCCTTTATGACTTTACTATTGAGGGTTTTTTCCGTTTATTTGAGTGGTAGGCACGGGCGGACTCGAACCGCCGACCTCCGCCTTGTAAGGGCGGCGCTCTCCCTACTGAGCTACGCGCCTTAGTGATCATTATAACCCAAAAATCTAAATTTGCTAATTATAATATACAAGGTATAGCGGGTGTGGCGGAACTGGCAGACGCGCAGGACTTAGGATCCTGTGGCCTTTGGGCCGTGAGGGTTCGACTCCCTCCACCCGCACTTGAGGTTAATATGAGGGTGCTTGCTGTTGGCGATATAATAGGCAAACCTGGTAGGAAAGCTCTCAAATATGTACTAAGGGGCTACAGAGACTTAGTGGACTTGGTTATAGTTAATGTAGAAAACTCCGCTGGTGGTTTTGGTATAACTAAAAAGGTTTACGAAGAGCTAAAGTCCATGGGTGTTGATTTTATGACCTCGGGCAATCACATATGGGACAAAAAGGAGGTTTATGAGTTCATAAACAGCGCGCCAGACCTGCTAAGACCTGCCAACTATCCACAAGGTGTACCGGGTAGGGGATACGGTATTTTTGAGAAAAAGGGTGTAAGGTTTGCTCTCATAAACCTTATGGGTAGGTCTTTTTTGGACTCAAATCTTGAAAATCCCTTTGCGACCTTTGACAAAATTTACCGAGAGGTTTCTCAAGAAACCCCAATTATCATCGTTGATTTTCATGCGGAAACCACTTCAGAAAAGTGGGCTTTTGGTATCTACGCCGATGGGAGGGCAAGTCTTGTGTACGGAACTCATACACATGTACCCACGGCAGATCAAGTAATACTTAAGGGAGGAACTGGTTATATAACCGATGTGGGGATGAGTGGATGCTGGTATTCAGTCATAGGTATGAAGCCAAACGCGGTGATAGAAAGATTTATAAAGGGAATACCTCAAAAGTATGAGGTGGAAGAAAAAGAAGACCTTGTTTTCAACGGTATCTTAGTAGATATAGATGAGCTTTCTGGTAAGACACTAAGGATAGAGAGACTCCAACAGTACATAAAAAAAGATCAGCTGGCAGAGGTAATGGTTTGAAAAAAGACATAGTGATCTGTATAACAGGTGCCAGCGGTAGCGTGTACGGATACAGGCTCCTTGAACTTCTCTATCCAGACTTTAATGTGCACCTTATTGTATCTCCCTCAGGATACTTAGTTTTGAAAGAAGAGCTCGGACTCACAAAAGAAGACCTTCTTAAAAAGTTCCCTCAGATAAACCTAATACCTGCTGGGAAGATAGATAGTCATATAGCCAGCGGTTCGCGCCTTGTCTCTTACAAGGGTGTGATAGTGGCTCCCTGTTCCATGAGCACTCTTGGGTGTATTGCAAATGGAATAAACCAAAACCTCATACACAGGACATGTGAAGTGGCACTAAAAGAGCGTGTGCCTTTGGTGCTTCTTCTGCGCGAGATGCCCTATTCCATCATACACATAGAAAACATGCTCAAAGTGGCAAAAGCTGGAGCGGTTGTTATGTCTGCAAGCCCAGCCTTTTACCACAAGCCTCAGAGCCTTCAGGATATGATAGACTTTGTGGTGGGTAAGGTGTTAGATAGCCTTGGCATAACACACCATCTATACAGGAGATGGAGAAGTTAAAAACTTCCTCATCAATGAAGGTATTAAGTAGCCAAGAATACTAAAGAGCAAGCCCACCAACAAGGCATACTCCTGATCAAATAAATAGAGCAAAAGCCACGCAATAAAACCGCAGAGCATGGATGCCATAGCACTGGTGCTGTTAGAACCTTTAAAGTACAAACCTGCCACCAACGGCACAAACAGAGACACAAGACTAAGAGCGGAAGAGCTTCCCACAAGTTCGTATATGGACTCTCCCATAAAGGCAAAGGTTAAAGAGATAAGAGCAACTGCTAATATACAAGCTCTTGTGATCCACAAAAAGGCGCTATCTGACAATTCCTTAAAAAGGGGCTTTATCAGGTTTTCACTCAGCACTGCAGAAGGTGCAAGAAGGGCACCGCTTGCGGTGCTCATTATGGCAGAAAGAAGAGCACCTACAAAGAGGATCTGCGTTAGCATACTTGTGTGTTCCATTACCATGCGTGGCAGAAGCAGTTGGGTATCTGTAGACAAAAGCTCCGGATAGTAGGTCTTAGCAAAGAGGGCTAAAATCAAAGGTATCATAGCAACGGTGAGATACATAAATCCCGCCACAAAAGAGGAAAGCACCGCCACCCTTTCAGACCTTGAAGACATAACCCTTTGAAAAACATCCTGTTGGGGTATAGACCCTAACCCTATGGTGATCCAAGCGCTGATGTAGTAAAGAATGTCTTTGAGATTGTTATCCGGAAAGAATTTGTAAAACCCTGGTGGCTGGTTTTTAAGGACTGTGGTTATCTGAGAAAAACCGTTAGAGACCTCATAAAGAGTAAGCAAAAGTCCCACCACTATCATAATGGTTTGTATGAAGTCTGTAAGAGACACCGCCCACATACCACCCAAAAATGTGTAAAAGAGTACTACACCAAAGCCTATAAAAATGCCTAACTCTCTGGGTATGCCAAGAGCAACTTGCATGATGATACCTATGGCAACCATCTGTGCTGCAACCCATCCTAAGTAAGAGAGAGCTAACATAAAGCTTGCCACTATCTCTACTTTTCTGCCATACATGGCACGATAAAAATCACCAAAGGTAAGCAGGTTCATCCTGTAAAGAGGCTTTGCAAAGAAAAGACCCACAAGAAAGAGACATAAAGATGCACCAAAAGGATCTTCTATAACACCGTAGAGCCCATCTTTGGCTATCTTTGAAGATGCACCCAAAACAGTTTCTGAACCAAACCAAGGGGCAAAGAGAGCGCTTGCGGATATGTAAAGGGGAAGTCCACGTCCTGCAAGAAGAAAATCCCTGGTGTTTTTGACCCACTTGCTCGCTAATATCCCAATTCCTATGGTAATTATCATGTAAAGAAGCACAAACAGAAGCATCATGTTAGGAAAGCTTTTCTAAGGCTGTCTTTATACGATTTATTCCCTCCCTTATGGTATCTTCCGAAACACAGTAAGATATCCTCACATATCCCTCCGCACCGAACGCAGAACCCGGCACGCACGCTACTTTCCCCTCTTCTATTAAATATTCTACAAGCTTTAGGTCTGAACCCAGTTTGTTGGAATAAATCTTAAGGTTAGGGAATATGTAAAAGGCACCTTCGGGTTTTACAACGCTTATACCTGGTATTTCCTGCAAAAGCTCGTAAGCTAAGTTCCTTCTTCTTTCAAAGGTTTCTTTCATATGCTTTACAAAGGTTTTGGCTTGAGGGTCTTTTAGTGCTTGAAGAGCTCCATACTGAGCAAAAGATGTGGCGTTGGATATGGTTTGACTGTTAATATCTGCTATCACCTTTGCGTACCTTTGTGGACAAGCTACATAACCTACTCTCCAACCTGTCATAGAGAAGGTTTTAGAAAAGGCATTAATGGTGAATGTGATCTCCCTTGCTTCTTTGGACAAACTTGCAGGACTTACAAACTTTTTACCATCATAAATGAAGGCTTCATAACATTCGTCGGATACTATAAATATGCCTTTTTCAACGCACATCTCCACTATTTTTTTGAGTTCTTCCTCTGGCACTACCGCACCTGTTGGATTAGAAGGAGAGTTAAGCACCAACATTTTGGTTTTCTCTGTTATGTAAGGCTTTAGGTTTTCAGCTGTGAGTACAAAACCCTCTTCCTCTCTGAGATGTACTAAAACGGGCAGACCACCACAGAGCATGATCTGTTCTGGATAACTTACCCAGTAAGGTGAAGGAAGAAGCACCTCATCGCCTTCATCTAACAACGCTAAAAAAACAAGGTAGAGAGCCATTTTGGCACCGGCTGTGATGACTATCTCAGACGGAGAGTACTCTATGGAGTTTTCCTTACGGAGCTTTTCAGAGAGAGCCTCTCTTAGCTCTAAGATACCAGCAGAAGGTGTGTACTTAGTCTTTCCTTCCTTTATTGCCTGCATACATGCGGATTTTACAAAGTCCGGCGTGTCAAAATCTGGCTCTCCAGCTCCAAAACCAACAATATCCACACCCTTTGCTTTTAGCTCGTTTATCTTGGCAGAGAGCTGTAGCGTGGGAGCAGGTTTTATGTGGGATACTCTCTTGGACAGGCTCATTCCCCAAAAACCTCTTTCTTTATATCCTCTTCCCTACCAAACACTCCCATTATGTGGTAGCCGTTATCCACATGAATCACTTCCCCAGTTATAGCTCTTGCCCAATCGCTACACAAAAAGACCGCAGTGTCTCCTACATCTTCTATGGTTATGGCTCTACCAAAAGGATTGACTTTAGTAGTGTGTTCCATCAAAAGGTGAAACCCCGTTATACTGTAAGCGGCGAGCGTTTTTACAGGTCCCGCAGAGATGGCGTTTATTCTGTGCCCGTACTTTGCTATGTCGTATGCCAAATACCTCACTGTGCTTTCAAGCGCTGCTTTTGCTATACCCATAACATTATAATGAGGTACTACCTTTTCCGCACCGTAGTATGTAAGAGTTATGATAGAACCGTTCCTTCCTTCCATTAGAGGTAAAAGCTCCCTTGTGAGTGCTATCAGAGAGTAAACGGATATATCCATGGCTATTTTAAAGCCTTCTCTTGATGTGTCTATAACTCCTCCTTTGAATTCCTCTCTGGGTGCAAAAGCTATGGAATGCACAAGAATGTCAAGACTTCCCCACGCAGATCCAATCTCTTGAGCGAGGCTCTTTATGTGCTCATCCTTTGAAACATCACACTCAAAAACAAGCTCTGACCCAAACTCCAAAGCTATTTCCTT
Source organism: Hydrogenobacter hydrogenophilus (assembly GCF_900215655.1). Taxonomy (NCBI): domain Bacteria; kingdom Pseudomonadati; phylum Aquificota; class Aquificia; order Aquificales; family Aquificaceae; genus Hydrogenobacter; species Hydrogenobacter hydrogenophilus. The sequence continues at coordinate 59,236 of NZ_OBEN01000002.1, forward strand.
TACCCTACTTTTTAGCTTTTCGTTAGCATAGGTAAAGGCAAGTTCTGCACCTTCTCTGTAAAAGGCTTTTGCTATGCCGTAAGCTATGCTCTTTTCGTTGGCTATGCCCGTAATAAGAGCTTTCTTTCCCTCAAGGATACCCATAAAGTCCTCCTTTATTCTTGTAGTATTTTCATAGCTTCTTCAACACTTCCGCCTTTGTGAACTATATGCACTAAAGCCTTGACCATTTTTACCCTGTCCTTTGCCTGAAATATATTTCTTCCAACAGATAAGCCTCTCGCACCTGCCTGCATGGCACCCTTTACCATCTCTAAAACTTCCCTTTCTGTTTTCATCTTGGGACCACCCGCTATCACCACTGGAACTGGTGAACCCTCTACCGCAAGCCTAAAGCTCTCTGGGTCTCCGCTGTAGGGGACTTTCACTATGTCGGCGCCAAGCTCCGCACCTATCCTTGCACAGTGAGCTATCACCTTAGGGTCGTACTGGTTTATGTCTTTACCTCTGCCGTAAACCATTGCCAACAGCGGCATACCCCATTCCTCACACACCTTTGCCACATACCCAAGGTCTTTAAGCATCTCTCTTTCCATGTCCGCACCTATGTTAACATGTACAGATACACCATCCGCACCGAGTTTAATAGCCTCTTCTACGGTACACACCAAAACCTTGTCGTTCTTTGTAGGAGAAAGGTCTGTTGATGCAGAGAGATGCACTATAAGACCTATGTCTTTGCCTCTACCTCTGTGTCCAGCCTTTACCATACCTTTATGTAGAACAACTGCGTTGGCACCGCCTTCTGCTACGTCATCAACTGCAGACCTTATGTCAACTATACCTTCTATAGGTCCTGAACTAACACCATGGTCCATAGGTACTATGATGGTGTTTTTCGTATTCCTGTCTATAATCCTCTCAAGTCTGACCGCTTTGCCTATACTTGCCATTTTTAACCTCCCTTAAACCTAAAGATAAGTACTCCTGTTTGCAGGATGTTCTCCCTTATAGGTTCAAACTTTATGCGTTTTACAAACTCTATAAGCTTTTGGTCTATTTCTGGCACACCACTTCTTTGTAATACCTCAAACCTTGAAACTTCTCCAGAAGGTTCTACCCACACTTTTATCTTCAGTGTTGACGGAAGCTCTTCGGAAACCAACTTAGGCAAAGGTGGAGCGTAAAGAATGCCCCTACCCCCACCACCAGCAAAACCTACACCTCCCTTAGATATCACAGCACTCACTTCTCCTATCTCTTTGGTTCTTGTCCCTTCTTCCTGCGTTTCTTTCCTACCTTTTACCTTTTGCTCTATTTGTGAAAGTACGGAAACATCTTCTTGAGTTTCTCTGCCAGACGGCAGAGCGATATCTCCTTGATCTCTGTTTATTATCATAGGTGTGATGTTAGCGGTATTTCTGCCTTTAGCTAATGTATGTTTCCCTTCCTTAGGCTTTTGGTATGCCTGCCTGCCTTTTGAAAACTTAACTTCCTGGGTTATCTGCTTTGGTGTCTCAAAGGATACATTCAAGGGTGGTGTTTCTTCTTTTATGTTTATCCTCAGAAGGAAAAGATAGGAGAGGAAGGTGAATATCAGAAGGTTTAAAAAGAGGGATATAAGCCAGTAGAAAAGCTCCTCAGTATGTATCCTGTCAGCCATCTGTTAAATTATAACACCTCTGGTGCATAGTAATACCTTTGTTCCTTTACCTAACCTACTTTCTATGATGAGCTGAAAGTGATGTGCGTCCGCTATAGCTTTGACTATGGCAAGTCCTAATCCAAAGCCTTCCTTGTCTTGAGCTTCTCTGTAAAACCTTTCAATTACCTTTTCTGTATTCTTTATACCTCTTCCGTTATCTTCCACTACCAAACAGGCGTCTTTGTAAAAAACCTTTATATACCCCCCTTCCTGTGTGTACTTGTAGCTATTTTCAACCAGATTTCCTATAGCTATCTTCAGATAGTCCTTGTCCGCAAGGATCTCCACATCCTCATCTAAGTATTCCACCTTAAAGTTATGAGTTTGTTTTATAAATTCGTACTCTTCATCTATCTCCGCCAAAAGCTCGTTCACGCTTACAGGAAAAAGCCTAAGGGGAATCCCTGACTCAAGTCGCATAAGTAGTATAAGATGGTTCATGAGGCGTTCCATCTTATTTGCTTGTATAAACATGTTTTTTACTACTTCTTTTAGCTTGTTTACATCCTTGTAAATACCCATACTTATGAGTTCCAGCTGTCCTTTTATGTAAGTCAACGGTGTTTTTAGTTCGTGTGCCATACCCGCTATAAATTCCTTCTGCCAGTCAAAGGTTCTTTGAAGTTTTTCTATCATATCTCTGTAAGCGTTTTGAAGTACGCCAAACTCATCTGTGCTACTGCTCTTTTCAATGTGTACGTTTATGTTCCCCTTGTAGACTTCCCGCGAAATTTCTGTTAAATATCCCAAAGGCTTTAGCATGCGCTTTATAAAAATCATAAGAAGTAGAGTTATTATCAAGGATATTAAGAGTGAAAAAGAAGTCATAAAAACCAAAAGCCTTTTTTGTATGGCTTCTATTTTTTCCATCTTTCCCAGAAGAATCAGTTTGTAATCACCTATGTCCTTGACGATAAAAGCATAATCATCTAAAAGTCCCTTCTTACTCCTTAAAAGGAACATGATATCATCTTGTGTTAAATTAGGGTCTTCACCGTCTATAAAAGGTTCTTTATGTAGTATTCTGCCCTTTTTATCCACTACTACGCTTGCTATCTCTCTGGAAACTACATCAGAAGCAAGTAAGTTTATGTACTTGCTGGGATTAGTGTGCAAGTTTTTATAAAACTCTATAGCAGGTTTTATCTGGTAGTCCATATAGTCATAGGTGTAATTCAGAAGAAGTTCTCTTACTGTGGCAATAGTAAAAAGAGTTATACTTATCATACTCACTAAGTATGCACCTACGAAAAAAACTAAGAACTTTAACTTAACTGACATCTTGTGGTTTAAGCATATAACCCATACCTCTGACTGTGTGTATAAGCCTTGGGGGTTTGTCCTCTAACTTCTTCCTTAGGTTTTTTATGTAAACATCCACTACATTAGAATTTTCACCGTAAGTAGATCCCCATACTTTTGCAAAGAGCTTTTCCCTGCTTAGCACTTCTCCTGCATGTTCTGCAAGCACTTTGAGAAGCTTGAACTCTCTGTTGGTAAGCCTTATACTGCGCCCCTTGTAATACACCTCATAAGACTTAGGGTTAATTATAAGCTCGCCTATTTTTATAACTTCTTTTTCTTCCCTTTTACACCTTCTTAGAACAGCGTTTATCCTTGCGAGTAGTTCCTTGAAAGAAAAGGGTTTGGTTATGTAATCATCAGCCCCCGCAAAGAGTCCTTCTATCTTATCCTCCAGTTGTGATTTTGCTGTGATCATAATTATTGGAACATCTTTTACCTCTCTTATCCTCTTGAGAACCTTTATGCCGTCAAACTTAGGTAGCATTATGTCAAGAAGGATAAGGTCGTAATCCTCCTCCATTGCAGACCTCATGGCGGAAAAACCATCCTTTACCCAAATCACGCTGTAGCCACTATGACGCAGGCCCTCCTTTATCATCTCTGCCAAGTAAACGTCATCTTCAACGAGAAGCACTCTCATCGGGAAACTTTATAAATTCTTCCACATCCATAATTTTAAACACATCCCTATAAGGCTGTAAAGCGGACTCCAACGCTTCTTCCAACTTTTTCTGCCCCAAGGTTCTGTAACCTATGTCCAGAAGTGTGGAGAGAAAAGATAGGATCGCATCATCCTCTTCCTTAGGATTTTTCCTGTACCTTATTGACCCCTCCTCATAAAGGAATATATCCGAAGAGGCTATATAACCCATAACGCTTTGAGCTACATCGCTTACATGCTTGAGAAGTATGCCATAAACGAGGTTTATAAGAAAGAGATAAACTATGGTGCTCATATTACCCATAGGTTCGTAAAATACCACATCTACCCAGAAAGGTTTTTCAAGCTTTAGTTGTGAAACTACCTTTATATGACCCTGCTCTTCCTGTAATATACCTCTAAGGTTTCCCTCCTCATAAAGTAAGTGAAAATTTCTTTGAGGTGTATAAAGCGTGATAAGACCGCTACTCTTTGATTTGCTAATGCCCATAAATACCTTACCTACCTCAATAAAGTCGCTATGAAGGTTGCTTATACTTCTTTTTTCTGAATGTCTTAGCATGTAAAGGTTCATGGAAACTGCATCCATACTCACCACATTTACTTGCACAGAGCTGTTAGGATTTAGGAAAAACTCAAAAACATCGTAATTGATGGGGTAAAGGCTTATAGGCTTGCCTTTCACATAGTAAAGTTCAAAGTCCTGTGTTTTTAAAAAACCTGTAAACTTACTGAGTCGGAGGTTTTCAAGTATACTGCTAAGATTAATCTTTTTTGCTTCCACATCCTTTATGATATACTCTGCGTAAAGCTTTTCTTCTTTTTCCTCACCGATATTGTAAAACTGGTGTATGTCAAGGAATCCTTGCAATAAAAGTTCCTTTACTTTTCGTAGTGTGTCCAGTATGCTTTCTTCAGAGGAACTTATGATCTCGTACAGGCTCTTTTCGTTATACCTTTCCATACCTTCAAAAGGCTTTTGTGCTTTTAGAACCGCAAAAGGTGTTATGACTTTTTCTATTAAACTTCTGAGTTCAGTAGATATGAGCTGGAGCTGTAAGACTAATTCTTCCGCTTGGATGGGCTGTTCAAGAACTAAAAAATTTTCATTGAGCTTATCCTCTCTGAAGGTAAAAAAACCTTCGGGATTTTCTAAAACTTCAGACATGTGGTAAAAAAGCAAAGCGATCTTATTTCTTACATTACTGCTCGGAATATTTGCGGTAGAAAATGCTTTCACATAACCCTTTTCCACATAAAGGGATATGAAACTTCCATTGGAAAAAAAGTCTAATATCCCCTCTTTGTTTATCAGACAGCTGTTTATAATGTCTACTACATCTTGTGCGGTATTTATGTATCCCGAAAGCATCTTAACCTACCATTTGTTTTACTTTGCGTAGCATATTACTGGTAAGTAAGTTAAAGGTTTCCATCACACCCTCTCCTTTTATGGCACTGGCAGATATGGCAGTTATACCTTCTGGGTTTATCTTCTTTTCTAAGGTTTCGAAATCAAGGGCGTTGGGTAAGTCCATCTTGTTGTACTGAATAACCATGGGAAAGTTATCGTAGCTTTTTCCTATCTTTTTGAGGTCCTCTTTGAGTAGCTTTAAAAATTCCAAGTTTTCCTCAAGCCTTTCTCTCTGTGCATCCGCAACAAAAACCACACCGTCCACACCCCTTACAACGGTAAGTCTTATATCCCTATATATGTCCTGCCCGGGCACTGTATAAAGAGCAAAAGAGACCTCCATATTGCCCACATGCACCTTTTTTGTAGCAAAGTCAAACACTAAGGTTTTTTCTCCGGATGTATTTATCTTCATTAGGCTGAGCCCTTCTCTTTGTGCGAGCTTTTCAAGGTTCGTAGTTTTACCAGATTGAGCAGGACCGTAATACACCACTTTGAGCTTTATAAGTTTCTTACTCACATCAAGCAACATCTTCTACCCCCCTTAGCATTATATTCCCCCAAGTGAGACATCTCTCACACAGAGGTACATAACTATTATAACTCTCACCACATGAGCATACCCAAGGTTTGTAAAGCTTCTGCAAAAGTTCACCACAGGTTTTGTCTATATCTCTGTGAGATTCGGAAGAAAAGGCTATCAGTTTCAAAGGTTCAGAAACTTTATCCAGAAGAGGTTTAATTTGAGTAAAGAGGCTCAGCTTTATGTAAATCCTTACAAGCACCTCTGGATTTATACTCTCTTGTCTTTCCCTGATAAAGTCCATAATCTTAGTTAGCTTTTCTTCATCTTGATGCAAGATGGCAAGCGCCTCGTTCTGTATACCCCCAGAGAAGACTTTATCTAATTGCTTTTTAGCTTCTTTTAAATCTCCTTTTTCAAGCAGATACTTTATCCAAATAGCCTGAGTATAAAAAGTTTTGTATGTGTCAAAGGCTTTCTTCACAAACTCTTCCCTGTTTTCCAATAGGATCTCAGAAGCGTATGCAAGCACTTCCGCAAAAACCTTTTTTTGTAAATCTTTTTCCCACTTTTCACACAGTTTTAAAACATTTTCCTGATAACTTATGCAAGCAGACATGTCTTTTTCTAAAAAGCTTATGTCTCTTAGACCTTTCAAAGCTATCAAGTTAGAGGGATCTTTTGAAAGAGCAGAAAGGAAGCTCTCCTTAGCCTTCTGATAATCTTTTGCCTTAAGCAAGTAGTAGCCAAGGAGAGCATCTACAAGCCCCCTTTCTCTATTGAACTTTAGTTCTTGGACTCTGTGAATTTCTCCCCTTTCCGCTATGGCTTTGATGGTAATGAGCGCCACTTCTTCTCTCTTTTTTGAAGCTGATAGTAGTTCTCCTTCAGCTTTTTGAAAGTAGCCACGAGCTAAATGGGATATACCGTTCATCAGGTTTTTCCTAAAGGTGCTCTGTCTTAGGTCCCTCATCAAAAAGTACAAAGTGGGAAGTATAAAACCTACGGAAAAAGAGAAGAGTATTATTACAAAAAGAGGAACTTGGTAAACCATACCAAAAAAGTTCAGTTGAACATAGTACGCATGCTGGGCAACAAACACAAGGAACAGAACTATTAAAGCTACCGCAACGAGCACCTTTATAAAATTCATACCTCAACCCTCCTTGCGCCTCCATAGAGCCACTCTAAATCGTAATATTCCCTCCATTCTTTCTGAAATATGTGCACTATAGTATCAAGATAGTCTATAAGTATCCAATGGGCGTTTTCTAAACCTTCTATATGGTCTGGCTCTATGCCGTGTTTTTTTAGCTCTTGAGTTAGATAGTCCGCAAGGGCTTTTGCATGAACAGAAGAGTTTGCAGTTGCTATCACAAAGTAATCTGCTATGTTGGTAAATTCTGAAACATCAAGCACTACTATATCTTCACCTTTCTTGTTTTCAAGAAGTTCCTTTATAAGCTTTAACTTTTCCGTCATCTCTTTACATACTTTTTGAGCTCTCTGTAGTAGCTGTTTTCTCCATAAACGCTCTTGTACTTCTCCATGTTTTTCAGTCCCTCTTGGTAGCTCTCATCCGCTATACGCCTCCACCTTTCTATTTCTCCCTCAAGGAAAGCAATTCTCTTTTGAATGGCTCTTTTGTCATCTTCAGTCTTTGCTTCTTTGAGGTGCTTTTTAGCCTCCTCTATCCAGTTTCTGTACTTCTCTTCCTGTCTTTTTGCCTGCAACCTCACCAAAAGTAGGGACTTAATATACCTAAAGGACACCTCTGCATCCGATATCTGGTCTGGATAGTTTATGAGCAGATCCCTGTACCTTAAAGATGCTGAATAGTAGTAGCCAAAGTCCTCGTAAAACCTACCTATGAGATACTCGTGCGTGGCAAGTTTCTTCTGTGCGTCTTCTATTATGTTTCTAACTCTATCCGCATAAGGACTTTGAGGGAACTTACTTAAAAAGTCTTTGGCTTTATCTATGGCTTTGAGGGTGTAGGTTTGATCCCTATAGGGGTCTGGTGCCACCTTCATATAACTGTCCACTAACATAAAGTAAGCCTTCTGTGTCTCCGGTATATCCGGGTAGTAAAAGAGGAAGTCCTCAAGGTAAACTATTGCGTTTATGTAATCCTTTTTCATGTAATAGCTTTCAGCTATAGCATACTTGGCATCCTTTATCTGCTCTGGTGTAAGGTTCTCAAGATACTTGAGAGCTTCTTTTAGTTTTTCTATCGCTTTTGAGTAGTCTCTGTTGGCATACGCTGTCATGCCTTCTTGGTAATACTCAATAGCATACTTAGCTCTTTTTTCTTCTGTCATTTTAGCACAGCTGAAGATAAGCATAAGCAGTCCTAAGAATACAAACCTTCTATGCCTTGTAATGTATCTCATAGTCGTTGTAATCCACATTTGGGTCCTCAACTAAGTTCACATACTTTATTCCGCTCTTTTCTATCACACCTTTGACTACGCTCAGGCTCTGAGGATTCACATGCAAGTCAACTACACCATGAAGATCACTTTTTAGGTCTCTCTCAAGTTCAAAGGCTAACAGACTTTTACTGCGTACCTTTCCTTTTCCTTTGCATAACGGACAGCTTTCGGTAAGTAAAGAAGAGAGACTCTCCCCACTTTTCCTTCTGGCCATTTCTAAGAGTCCAAGCTTTGTAAAACCGTAAATTTGGACATTACAAGCTTCTTCTCCAAAAGATTCTTGCAGTGCTTTTATGACCAAGTCTCTATTTTCTTGCTTCTTCATATCAATAAAGTCTATAACAATTATACCACCTATGTCCCTAAGTATTATCTGCCGAGCTATCTCTTTTGATGCTTCCAAGTTGGTACTTACTGCGTTCTCTTCGTGAGACTCTCCATAAGGTTCCCCGCTGTTTACATCAATTACCGTCATGGCTTCTGTTTCTTCTATAACCAAATAACCTCCACCCTTTAGCCAAACATACTTACTAAGCATCTTTCTGAAAGTTTCGTGTATTCTGTACCTGCTTATATAAGCGCCAACATCTTTAACATACACAGTTTTCTTTACCAAAGAAGGTTCAAACTCCTCAAGGAAGGATACTATATCATTCCATACATAGGGGCTATCTGCTACTATTTCCTCAAGCTCGTGCCAGTGGTCTTTTATCAACCTTACATAAGAAGGATACTCTTCAAGAAGTATGCCCGGTTTTTTCTGAGCGGAAGTTTTTTTTAAGATTTTGAGCCACAGTTTTTTTAAGTTATCTATGTCTTTTAGGATCTCCTCTTCGCTTGCCTTTGAAGCGTGTTTCCTGAATATAATACCACAGTTAGACCCATGTTGGGAAAACAAGCGCGAAGCTATATACTTTAACCTTTCTTTTTCTTCCTTTTCCAGTTTTGAAGAGCATTTTACTTCATTTGTGTTAGGTAGGTATATGACATATTTGCCTATTAACTTTATCCTTCTTGTCAGTTTTGCTCCCTTTTCCCCTACTGGTTCTCTAAGCACTTGTACGATCACTTCTTCTCCTACTCTTAGTAGTTCCGTGTTCTCTCCTTTACATTGGGACCTAAGAGGTAAATAAGCTTCCTTCTCAAGCCCTATATCAACAAAAGCTCCGTCCATGCCCTTTACTAACTTCTTTACTTTACCTTTAAATATGCTATCCGTTATCCTCAAAAGCCCCCGCCTTTCCACCTTTATCTTTTGTATTTCTACCCCTTCTATCAGAAAAGAAAAAAAACCTTCCTGATTAGAAAGCACCAACAAGCTTTTTGCCATCAAAAATATATTAACACTAAAAAAAATATGAATTATAATTGTTTTGTAAGTATGCTTATAGCTAAGCACCTTCCATCCGCAAAGGATGCTCGTATATACATGTCTGTTGAAAGAACTTACTTAGGTTATATAAGGTTTTCCCTCTACACCCTATCTTTTGCGGTTTTTTTAAGGAAGTTGGAGGTGCTTGCAGATATAACCCAGAAGATACATTTATCCGTATTCTTGGAGCACATAGCTATAGCCTTATCCATAGTGGGTACCTTTCTTATAATTGCAGGTATACTTACCTTTTACTTGGACATAAAATACATAGAAGGAGGTATAGAAGTGTCCCCAAAAGAAGTTACTGATCCAAGGATTTATATGGCTGCGGAAAGGACTTTTCTTGCATGGATAAGGACTTCCATATCTCTCATAGTTTTTGGATTCGTTATAGAGAAGTTTGAGTTCTTCTTAGAACAGTTAGAGAAAGTTTTCAACATACATCTGAGAGGTGATCACAGAACTCTTGTGGGTGTGGGAGTTTTCATAATAATTGTGGGACTCTTCACACTTATACTTGGTACTATAAACTTTTATAGAACTATAAGGCAGGTGGACGCAGGTTATTACAGGACACACACATGGCTATATAAGATCTACGGCGCCGTGATATTTTTGGCATGTTTGGTTCTAACCTTTTATGTGCTCAAGATTATCTAAAGTAAGTTAAAATTATTGCTACCATGAGGGCTTACGATGTAGTAATTGTTGGTGCAGGCGGTGCTGGGCTACGAACAGCTATAGAGTGTGCGAGGGATGAAGATATAAAAATAGCGGTTGTATCAAAAGTTTATCCTACGCGCTCCCATACAGGTGCAGCGCAAGGTGGTGTGAACGCAGCGCTCGGTAATGTGATAAAAGATGACAGTCCTGAAACGCACGCTTATGATACTATAAAAGGTTCGGATTTTTTAGCGGATCAGGATGCTGTGTTTTTTATGTGTGAGAACGCTCCAGAGGTTATATACGAGCTTGACAGGTGGGGAGTGCCCTTTTCAAGACTTCCTGATGGGAGGATAGCCCAAAGGCCCTTTGGAGGTGCGTCCTTTCCTAGGACTGTCTTTTCTGCGGATAGGACAGGCCACGTAATACTGCACACTCTCTTTGAGCAAGCACTTTCTAAAGATAACATAGACTTTTATAACGAGTTTTTCCTAATAGACATTTTGCACAACGGTCAGAGGGTAAAGGGAGTTAGCATATACGACATAAAGAACGGTGAAGTCATTACCCTCAGGACAAAAGCGGTAGTTTTAGCAACAGGGGGCTTTGCAAGGATTTACTGGCAGAGAAGCACCAACGCAGTAGGTAATACAGGTGATGGTGTAGCGGTAGCTTTACGCAACGGTGTGCCTCTTAAAGACATAGAGTTCATTCAGTTTCATCCTACTGGACTTGCCAAAACGGGTATACTGCTTTCCGAAGCCTGTCGCGGTGAAGGTGGGTACCTGCTTAACAAATTTGGGGAGCGTTTTATGTCCAGGTACGCACCAGAGAAGATGGAGCTTGCACCAAGGGACATGGTATCAAGAGCCATAGAGTACGAAATAAGAGAAGGCAGAGGTGTAGGAGAGGGGACATCCGCATATGTTTATTTAGACCTAAGGCATTTGGGTGAAGAAAAGATAAAAGAAAGGCTACCGCAAGTGCGTCAGCTCGCCATAGATTTTGAGGGTGTGGATCCCATCACCGACCTTGTTCCCATAAGGCCTACCGCTCATTACTGTATGGGAGGCATTCATGTGGAAAACTACATAACTTCTTCTACACCTCTTGAAGGGTTATACGCTGTAGGTGAGTGTGCCTGTGTGTCTGTGCACGGAGCTAATAGACTCGGTGGAAATTCCTTGATAGAGCTCTTAGTTTTTGGCAAGTTCTGTGGTATAGCGGTAAGGGAGTATGCCAAGTATAGCCAGCATCTACCCCTAACAAAAGCGGAAGAAAACGCTGGAAAGGAGTACATAGAAAAACTCATAAGAAGGGAAGGTTCAGAAAAGCTTGCACAAATAAGAAAAAGGATGGGAGAAATAACGTGGGAGAAAATGGGCATCTTTAGGGACGAAAAGTCCTTGGCTTCTGCCTATGAGGAGCTATCGGAACTTCTTGAAAGGTGGGAGAAAATACCTGTTGTAGATAAATCAAAGGTGTTTAACACCAACCTAATAGAGGTCATGGAACTCAGAAACATGATAGAGATAGCGAGGGCAGTAGCCTTCTGTGCACTTCACAGGAGAGAATCAAGAGGAGGTCATTACAGGGAGGACTATCCAGAAAGAGACGATGAGAACTTTCTTAAACACACTTTAGTAAGGCAGGAGAACGGAAAATTAACCATAGAATACATACCTGTCAGGATCACCAAGTACCAGCCGGCTGAGAGGAAGTATTGATGAGAGTAGGTATTCTTGGTGGTGGACAGCTGGGTTGGATGACTATTTTAGAAGGCAGAAAATTAGGTTTTGAGTTTTTCGTTCTTGATAAAGATCCCAAATCACCAGCTTGTAAGGTAGCAGACGCATGCTTTACACCAGAGCAAGTGGAGACTTTCCTAAAAAGCTGTGATGTGATAACTTACGAATTTGAACATATAGAGCAAGAACTTGTGGAAAAGGTTTCTCACCTTCTTAGTCCTTCTGCAGAAGTTTTAAGGTTAAAATCCAGCAGACTCCGTGAGAAGTCCTTTTACAGGAAAATGGGGTACCCCACCGCAGAGTTTACCTTTGCTAAGGGAAAAGAGCTTTACAAAAGGCTTGCAGAGTTTGGCCTTCCTGCAGTAGTTAAAGCGGAAAAGCTTGGCTATGACGGGAAAGGTCAGTACTTAGTAAAGAGTCTTTTGCAGGTAGATGAGATATTTAAAAACCACCCAAAAGACGAGAACTTTTTAGTGGAAAGGTTTGTAAACTTTCTTTTTGAGTTTTCTCTGATAGGCGTAAGAAGTAAAAGGGGAGATACAAGGGTCTATCCTATGACTATAAACCATCACGAAAAAGGTATACTGCTATATAACTACACAAGCGGCATGCATGTGAAAGAAGCACATAACATACTAACATCTCTTATGGAGGATCTAAACATTGTGGGACTTCTTGCGGTTGAATTTTTCTTCTGCCAAGATGGTAAGGTGCTTATAAACGAGATGGCTCCAAGACCTCATAACACAGGACACTACACCTTAGACGGTTGTTATACCTCTCAGTTTGAAAACCTTTTGAGGGCTATCACAGACCTACCCTTGGGTTCTACAAGTCTCAAGCTACCTTCTGGCATGGTGAACCTTCTGGGAGTATCTTTGGAAGACATAGACCTAAGGAGCTTGCTCTCTGTTGAAGGCTCAAAACTTTATTGGTATGGAAAAGAAAAGAGAGAAAGAAGAAAGATGGGACACATCAACATAGTAGCAAACACACAAAAAGAAGTTGAAGAAAAAATAAAATCAATACTGCACCTTACATATCAAACTCAGGGTGTTTAGGTCATCCTTTAAACCTACTGGCTAGTTCCTCAAGTACCTCGCAGACATCAACATTTTTTATAGTTAACATAAGAAGCATGTGGTAAAGCATGTCCGAAAGCTCCGCCTTTATGGGCTCTTTCTCTCCGTTCTTCAAAGCTATAAGGCTTTCTACCGCTTCTTCTCCAAACTTTTGTAGCACTCTATCCTCGCCTTGCGTATAAAGCTTGTAGGTGTAAGAGTTTTCTCTCTTTTCTTCTATCCTGCTTTTTATAACTTCCTGTAGCCTCTGAAGTGTCTCAAAAGGCAGAACCTTTTTTACCTTCTCACCGTCAATACCTCTAAAAAAACAGTTTCTCTCTCCCGTATGGCAGGCTATGTTTTTTTCCTGCTCCACTATATACAAAAGAGCATCTTCATCGCAATCTACCCTTATCTCTACAACCCTTTGGAGTTCGCCTGATGTCTCTCCCTTCTTCCAGATGGATCGCCTTGACCTTGAGTAGTAGTGAGCATAACCTGTCTGAAGTGTCTTTTCTAATGCTTCTTGGTTTGCCCAAGCAAACATCCTTATCTCGCCAGTTTTGTAGTCCTGAACTATTACTGGGATAAGCCCCTCTTGATTGAACTTAAGGTTCATCATGACATGGCCTCATAGGATCTTTTCGCCACAAAAAGCTGATACATGATAGTCTTAGATATGGCGTCAATGGTCTTTAATATCTCTTCGGAGGAAAGAAAATCTACCTCAGAACCAAACCTTTCTATAAAGGAAACTATACTCTTTATCTTTGGAACCACGCTCAGGTGTTCTATAAATATGGGAGATGAGGCTTCCAAGTAAGGAAGCATAAAACCAATCCAAGATAAGGCTTCTGCTGTAAGCATAACTGCGTACTCTCTTATATAGCTGTCTGATATATCCTGAAAGGAGCTTATCACTTCTGAAACGAGCTCAAGCATTTCCATATGTGCATAAAGCATGTCAATGGTGGTAGGTACAGAAAGCTCTACCTTTTGATCCTCTACAAAGAGTATCAGACTCGCAAGCTTTTGCTGAGCGGTGATGAGATCCTCAAGCCTCTCTATAAGTATGCGCAGTGGTATGTCCCTCATAGTATGTATCTGGAGAGCTCCACATCTTTTACTAAGCTTTCCAACTTTGCCCTGACAAACTTAGCATCCACTATTATGTGCTGACCTTCCATGTCAGGTGCGTTGAAAGATATGTCCTCAAGCAGTTTTTCCATAACAGTGTGCAAACGTCTTGCTCCTATGTTTTCTGTCTTATTGTTTGCCTCTTCTGCTATCCGTGCTATTTCTTCTATGGCATCATCAGTAAACTCCAGCTCAACACCTTCCGTTCTTAAAAGCTCTATATACTGTTTGGTGAGTGCGTTCTTGGGTTCTCTTAGTATGCGTACAAAGTCTTCCTTTGTAAGGGGACTAAGCTCAACCCTTATGGGAAACCTTCCCTGAAGTTCAGGTATAAGGTCAGAGGGTTTAGCCATGTGGAAAGCACCTGCCGCTATAAAGAGTATGTGGTCCGTCCTAACAGGTCCGTATTTGGTCTTTACTGTAGTTCCCTCCACTATGGGCAGAAGGTCTCTTTGAACACCTTCCCTTGAAACGCCAGGACCTACACCGGGAGTTTTGACCGCTATTTTGTCTATCTCGTCTATAAATATTATCCCGAAGTTTTCCGCCCTGTAGATGGCATCACGGGACACTTCTTCTGGATCTATGAGCTTTTCCGCTTCTTCCTGTTCAAGAAGGGGTAAAGCCTCTTTTACCTTCAGTTTCCTCCTCCTTCTTGTTGGCATAATGCTACCCAGCATGTTCTTTAATTGCTCTTCTAAGTCCTCAAGTCCCGGAGGTCCAGCTATCCCTATGAAAGGTGCGGTCTTTTCTTGCACGTCTATCTCTATGATCTTCTCATCAAGCTCACCGCTTCTTAGTTTCTCTCTCATAGCTTCTCTTTTGCTCACATCTTGCGATTCTCTTATACCAAAGCTAAGCTGTTGTGGAACAAGATAGTCAAGTATCCTCTCTTCTGCAGACCTTTTAGCTCTTTCCTTTACTTTTTGTATCTTCTCCTGCTTTACCATTTGGTAAGATACTTCCACAAGCTCTCTCACCATAGACTCCACATCCCTACCCACATAGCCTATCTCTGTGTACTTGGTTGCCTCAACCTTTATAAAGGGCGCTTTTATTAGCTGTGCTAACCTTCTTGCTATCTCTGTTTTCCCAACACCCGTGGGACCTATCATGAGTATGTTCTTGGGAGCTACCTCGTCCCTTATGTGTTCGGGAAGCTTTTGCCTTCTCCACCTGTTTCTGAGAGCTATTGCTACCGCTCTTTTGGCTCTCTCCTGACCTACTATGTACTTGTCAAGCTCCTCCACTATCTTTTTGGGAGTTAGCTCTTCAAGGAGGTCAGAAAGGGATTTCGTCATCATCGTTAAACTCACTTCTTGTAGTTTCTTCTTCAGTCTCTTTGACTATTTTTTCAAGGAAAAGGTCTATGTTAGCAGGAAATCTTTCAAACTCAAAGCTTACAGGAAACACTCTTCTTATAACGTCAAGGGGTGGTGCTCCTATACCCACAGAAGGCAGTATGCTTTTAGGAACTTTTCTTGAGGCTTCCGTGTAAGCCATTTTGTAAGCGGTTCTTAGGGCGGTCTCTATGTCCGTGAATCTTTCTACTTCATCACCAAACTCATACAGCACTATATCATAGGCATTTTTCTTAAACTCCTCCCAGTCTTTTATCTCCGTTATATACTTCCTGCCTTCCCACTCTTTTGTAATCACCATACTCTCATCTAACAGCTTAAAGGTGATTATGTAGTAGTCAATAAGATGCCTGTCCGCATAAACATCGGCGAAGAAGAAAAATTCCATAATGCTTTTATAATATAGCACACATGAAGATAATTTCCACTTCTGAAGAGCAAACCCTTGAGCTGGGAAGACAGATAGGTAGGTCTCTTAAAGGTGATGAAGTTATCTGTCTTGTGGGACCGCTCGGTGCTGGGAAAACTACTCTTGTAAAAGGTATAGCGCAGGGTATGGAGATCTTAGAAGGTTATCAGGTCAGAAGCCCCACCTTTACATTGGTGAATGAGTATCCTACAAAAAGAGGAAAGATTATACATGTAGACTTCTACAGAGTAAAAGACCTTGATATCACAGAGTTTATCGGTCAGGGTGTTTTGCTAATAGAGTGGCCTACGGACCTGACTTACTGTGATGTGATCATTAGGATAGAGTTTCTGCCTGAAGGGAGGCTTATAATTTTTGAGAATGCTAAAAGTTTACAGCTTACAGATAAGACCTTCTCTTGGTAAGGTGGAAGAAAACCTAAAAAGAATCTTAGATCTTCTCTCGGATGTGAAAGATAGTTCTTTGGTGGTACTCCCTGAGATGTGGCAGTGTGGGTTTGATTACGAAAACATGACAAAACACGCTCAAGCCACACAAGAGGTCTTTGTGATTAGTCCTATAATTTCTGAGGCTGTTTGAAAAATAGCAAAAAGCTCCCTACAATTGAAGGATATACCTTTCAGAGCTTTTTACTTTTTGGGAGATGCTTATTACAGTATGGAGAGTGAATTACTCAAGGAGATAAAGCAAATGGGTATGGTTGCAGTAGTTCCAGTGAGGGAGAGTTTGCGTGTAAAGGTCAGAAGCCAAGAGAGGTTATGGGCTAAGGAGAAATATGAGATGCACAAGGAGCTGTATAAGAGGGTACGATACAAGATAGAACAGTTGATAGGGAATGTGAAGAACCTAATGGATGATAGGGACAACACGAGGATATATGATCTTGCGAGCTTATATGTGCTTGCGAGGTTTGCGGTGTATAACTTTTTGGTGCTTTGGAAGCTTTACTTATTTTTTGAGCTTTTGAGAGCTGTTTTAAGAAATCAAGCTATGTCAATGTTCTGGGATTTTTCAAACAGCCTCAAAAACTCTTGACAAATCCCATTATTAACTTTAACTTTTTTGTTGTTAATAATATATTTCTAGGGAGGTGTAGAAAGATGTTTGAGCCTGGCGGTATGAAAAAGGTGCTTGCTTTAGCTCTGTCTTTGGGCCTGCTTGCAAGTTGTGGTGGTGGCGGTGGAGGTTCTCTCCCAAGTGATTCTGGTTCTTCAGTAGGTTCTGGTGGTTCTGGTGGTAGTGTCGGATCAGGTGGAGGTAGTGGTGGCGGTGGAAGTTCTGGTGGTTCTGGTGGTAGTGTCGGATCAGGTGGAGGTAGTGGTGGCGGTGGAAGTTCTGGTGGTTCTGGTGGTAGTGTCGGATCAGGTGGAGGTAGTGGTGGCGGTGGAAGTTCTGGTGGTTCTGGTGGTAGTGTCGGATCAGGTGGAGGTAGTGGTGGCGGTGGAAGTTCTGGTGGTTCTGGTGGTAGTGTCGGATCAGGTGGAGGTAGTGGAGGATCAGATGGAGGTATTATTAGCGTAAAAGCATGCGAACCCCTTGGGATACTCCCTTCACTCCTTTCTCTTGTGTTTAACACTCTGAGCGTTGTAGACAAGCTGACAGGTCAGCTAGTTAGCAGTCTATCAAATGGTCAGTCTGTATTGCTGAATATAGACTACTCTACTAATGCGAATTGCGTAAATGTATACGTGGGTAATGTTCTTATAGGTGGGGTGTCTGCGAATGGTCATTATAGTGTGGAGTGTGTGAATAGGGACGGAAAATTGTATTGTGGAGGTTTGCCATCACCAGTGACGTTAACAAATAATCAGCTTGAGGTTAAGCTTTGTGTGCCTCTTATTCTTCTCCAAGTGTGTCAGACAAAGAGCATACCTTTAAATCTTTCTATGTAGCCAGTGGATGCGTTAATGTTGTGGTATAAGGCTTCATGCGGACGTGAATGCAAGCTCTTGAGAGTTTGCATTTGCGCCGTGTGGAGCAAACCCTCAGATAGCAGGTAGAGAGGTTTTTACAAAACTTGTCTTCTGAGCGGTTTAAGTACCTCAGGGGTAAGGCACGGGGCTTACTCACTCAGAATCCATACTTTAAGAAGGTTTAGGATAGAGTTTCTGCCTGAAGGGAGGCTTATAATTTTTGAGAATGCTGAGAGTTTACAGCTTACAGATAAGACCTTCTCTTGGTAAGGTGGAAGAAAACCTAAAAAGAATCTTAGATCTTCTCTTGGATGTGAAAGATGGTTCTTTGGTGGTACTTCCTGAGATGTGGCAGTGTGGGTTTGATTACGAAAACATGACAAAACACGCTCAAGCCACACAAGATGTATTAATAGAACTCTCAAAACACTCAAAAGAGAAGAACTTAACCCTAATTGGAACTTACCCCACACAAGAGGGAACCTGCACCTACAATACCGCTATAGTGCTGAGCAACGGGCAGGTGCTGGGCAAGAGACACAAAATAAAGCTTTTTCCCCTTTACCAAGAGGACAAGTTTTTTTGCGCAGGAGCTAAAAACGCAGTTTTTCAAACACCTTTTGGGAACTTAGGTATCCTTATATGCTTTGAGCTTAGATTCACAAGCTTAGTGTTGGAGCTAAAAAGGCAAAGAGTTCAAATAATTACAGTGCCAGCCATGTGGGGAGAAGGTAGAAAAGAACACTGGAAGATCTTTACAAAGTCAAGAGCGATAGAGCTCCAAGCTTACCTTATAGCTTCTAACGCATGGGGTAAAGTGGGAAAAGAAGATTACGCTGGATGCTCTGGTATATATGACCCTTGGGGAAGCGTACTTTCTTATGCAGAAAAAGGTGATGCGGTTCTATCAGCATCCATAGACCTTGTACAAGTAGAAAAGGTGAGAGAGCTTCTACCAGTGGAGGATTAGGGGGTAAGCTTTTTTACATGGCAAAGTCTGTTGAGATAACCTATTTGTGCTTTGTTCTTATCTATGCGAAGCTCCGTTATACCCGTATTGTCCATGTGTATGTTCCAGAGGTTTTCAAGTCCAAGTCCTACGGATAGACATATTAAGGCATGAAGGGTACCACCATGGGCAACTATGAGTATGTTCTCGTAAGGACTTTCTTTTATTTCTTCTAAAAAGCTTTTTACCCTCTTTTCAAGCTCTTCCATACTCTCTTGGGTAGGAAGGGGGTTTTTAAGTGGGTTAGCAAGCCAGTTTAAAAATAGCTCTCTATTTTCTTCTACTAAACTCCAGAAAGGCTTTCCTTCGTACTCACCAAAGGACATCTCCCTTAACCTTTCATCTACTATGGGCTCAAGGTGAAGTATGTCTCCTATGGTGAGTGCTGTTTTGTATGCCCTTCTTTGAGGGGATGTGTATATTACTTGTATATTTTTATCTAATAGTTCCTTGGCGGTGAGCCTTGCCTGAACAAAACCCAGAGGAGTAAGGTCGCTGTCAAGCCTACCTTGGAATATGCCCTTTTCGTTGTATTCGCTTTGTGCGTGTCTGACCAAAAAAAGACGCTTCATAACCGATAAATGCGTTATCATTATATCACACCATGCTTTTAAAAGAGTGGAGCCTTTTTATAGACCAAGTAAGACAGTTTTTCAAGCAAAGAGGCTATCTTGAAGTTTATACCAACATATTACAGAAGTATCCTAACATAGATCCATATGTGGAACCTTTTAAGCTTGAGTGGGAAAGTGCAGGAAACTGTCCAAAGACCTTTTGGCTTAGGACATCACCAGAAAACTCTATGAAGAAACTGCTTAGCAAGTATCCTGTAGATATGTTCCAAATAGGCAAGGTTTTCCGGAAAGATCCGTGCGGAAAGCTCCACAGACCTGAATTCACCATGCTTGAGTGGTATAAGATAGGTAAGGATTACACTTATCTTATAGAGGAAATAGGACAGCTTTTAAAATACCTTGGTTTTTCAGAAGGCTACAAAACTCTAAGACTTGAACATGCCTTTGAGGAATACGCTGGCGTGATACTTTCTGAAGATGAGGAAGTTTTCAAAAACAATCTAATATCTTACGGTTATCCCTTTGAGGAGGAGGAAGACTGGGAGACACTCTTTTACAGGATATACATAGAGGTAGAGAGGCATTTAGGTTGGGAAATGCCCACTTTCATAACTCACTTTCCTGCAAGGCTTAGCGCTTATGCCAAGGTAAAAGATGGTTATGCGGAAAGGTTTGAGCTTTACATAAAAGGCGTAGAAATAGCCAACGGTTGGACAGAAGAGACTTCCAGAAGTGAGATAGAAAGGAGGATGAAACGGTATTTGCAGGGAAGGGATATGCTTCTTGACCAAGAGCTCATCTCTGCTTATGATAACTTTCCACCGTGCGCGGGTTGTTCCATAGGTCTTGAAAGATTGTTTATGGTTTTAAAAGGTATTGATAGCATAGAAGAGCTTGACTTTATGGTTTGATGTACTTTATACCTTCTTCGGTTATTATGGCGGTAATGTTTTCTGCAGGTGTTATGTCAAAAGCTAGGTGAAGAGCTCTGCTTTCTTTGGGTGCCAAAGTGCAATTTTTGAAAGATTTTACTTCTTCTTCAGACCTTTCCTCTATGGGTATGTCCTCTCCGCTCTCTATGTTGGGATCAAAGGTGGAGGTGGGTGCTACCACATAGAAAGGCACTCCATGAGCTTTTGCCAGCACCGAAAGGGTGTAAGTGCCTATTTTGTTTGCCACATCTCCCCTTTTGGTTATTCTGTCTGCACCTACCAAAACTGCGTCTATGAGACCTTTTTTCATAAGAAAGCCTGCAGTCATGTCTGTTATTACCGTGTGAGGTATACCTTCTTTGAGAAGTTCCCATGCGGTGAGCCTTGATCCCTGAAGGTAAGGTCTGGTTTCATTTACAAATACATGCACTTTTTTACCTGAGTAATGAGCAGACCTTATAACTCCCAAAGCGGTTCCCCAGCCTGCTGTTGCCAAGGCCCCTGTGTTGCAGTGGGTGAGCACATTAGCTCCGTCTGGTATTAGGTCTTTGCCCAGCTCTCCCATCCTTCTGTTAGCGTTGTAGTCTTCTTGCTCTATACTCATGGCTTCTTTTTCGGGGTCTTTCCCTTCCTTAAGAGCCTTCATCATCCTTTCCAAAGCCCAAAAGAGGTTATAAGCAGTAGGCCTCGTATTTCTAAGAACTTGGTAAACCTTTTGTGGGTCCTCTTTTTTAATTCCCAATATAAAACCGTAGCTTGCCACACATCCTATGGCAGGTGCACCTCTTACAGCCATACTCTTTATAGCATCAGCTACCTGTAGATGATCCGTAAGCTTGAGCCATACTTCCCTTTCTGGAAGCTCCCTCTGGTCAAGCAAAAGCAAGTGATCCCCTTTCCAATAAAAGGCTTTTACTTCCATAGCTCATCTCCGTATCTCTCTTTTAGCTCAAGCTCAAGCAAAAATATGTATTTTAAAAAAACGTAAAGGAAGGTAGAAAAGGCAACAGAAAGCCCACGCAAACCATCAAGAAAACCAAGTTTGAGAAAGTAAACCTTGAAGGCTGACCAGAAAGGATTAAACAAAAGATTGTAGATTCTAAACTTCCTTCCTTCCTTTTTCATGCTTTCTGCCATCATTCTGGCATAGTCCAAGGACTTAGCGTAATGGTGGTAGAGGCTCTTAAAAGAGTAGTGGTTAAGATACCCTTTTAGTTTTCCCACCCTGCCAGAAAACACCACCTTTTCGTGAAGCTTCCCCTCAAAGCGCACCTTACCTTTTTTGAAAAGCCTTATTCTCCATTCTGGTTGCCAAGTGTGTGATAAGAACCTTCCCATGTAGTAGGTTCTCCTGTTGACCATATAAACTTCAAACTCACCAGAATTTATGGCTGTTTTTATGGACTGCCTGAGCTCTTTTGTTAGCTCTTCGTCCGCATCAAGAACAAACACCCATTCCCCTTCACACAAGCCAATACCGTAATTGAGCTGACTTGAGTAGTCCTCCCATTCTTTAAAAAACACCTTAGCACCTAAATGCTTGGCAATAGCTACCGTGTTATCTTTGGAACCTGAATCCAAAACTATCACTTCATCAGCCAAGTCTTTAACACTTTTTATAGCTCTTCCTATGTTTTTCTCCTCATCCTTTGCGCGAATTAAAACAGAAAGCTTTGGATAGTTAGCCATCGCTAATATATTTTATAACTTATGATGGTGGACGAATTTGATGTAGTAGTTATAGGTGGTGGACATGCGGGTATAGAGGCGGCTTTGGCTTCTGCACGTATGGGTGCAAAAACTGTTATGTTTGTTTTAAACGCAGACAGTATAGGTCAGATGTCTTGCAATCCTGCTATAGGAGGCATAGCTAAGGGCATAGTGGTGAGGGAGATAGATACCTTAGGTGGTGAGATGGCAAAAGCTATAGATGCTACAGGGATACAGTTCAAAATGCTAAACACACGAAAGGGCAAAGCGGTTTGGTCTCCAAGGGCGCAGGCGGATAAAAAGCTCTACAGAGAGTACATGAAGAAAGTTTGTGAAAATCAAGAAAACCTTTACATAAAGCAAGATGAAGTAGTAGATATACTCGTAAAGGACAACAAGGTTGTTGGTGTGAAAACAAGGTTAGGATTGGAATACAAAGCTAAGGCTGTGGTGGTCACTACGGGCACTTTCCTGAACGGAACCATATACATAGGTGATAAAGTTTTCCGTGGAGGAAGGGCTTGGGAACCCCCCTCTGAGGGACTCTCCGAGTTCTACAAAAGAAACGGCTTTACACTTCTTAGATTTAAGACTGGTACTCCCGCAAGGCTTGACAAAAGAACCATAGACTTTTCCGCTCTTGAGGTAGCACCAGGAGACGATCCACCTCCCAAGTTTTCCTTTTGGACAGACCCTGTGGGCACTTATTGGTTTTCCAAAGGAAAACCCCAAGTAAATTGCTGGATAACCTATACTACTCCCAAAACTCACGAGATAATACGCAAGAACCTACACAGAACAGCCCTTTACGGTGGCTTAATAAAAGGTATAGGACCACGTTACTGTCCATCTATAGAGGACAAAGTGGTAAAGTTTCCTGACAAAGAGAGACATCAGATATTCTTAGAACCCGAAGGCTGGGACACTATAGAGATCTATCCCAACGGTCTTTCCACATCTCTACCAGAAGAGATCCAATGGGAGCTCTACAGAAGCATACCGGGGCTTGAAAAGGTGGAGCTTATCCGTCCTGCCTATGCTATAGAGTACGATGTGGTACCCCCAACAGAGCTTTACCCTACATTGGAAACTAAGAAGATAAGAGGGCTTTTTCATGCGGGTAACTTCAACGGCACCACTGGTTATGAAGAGGCTGCAGGACAAGGCATCCTTGCAGGTATAAACGCTGCACTCAGAGCCTTTGGAAAAGAACCCATCTACTTACGCAGGGACGAGAGCTACATAGGGATAATGGTTGACGACCTCACCACAAAGGGTGTATTAGAACCTTACAGGCTCTTCACCTCAAGGTCTGAGTATAGGCTATATCTTAGACAGGACAACGCAATTTTGAGGCTTGCGCATATAGGATATAACCTTGGACTTTTAAGTGAGGAGCAGTACAAGTTAGTCAAAGAGCTAAAGAAGGAGATAGAAAGCTGGATGGAATTTTACAAGAGCGTTAAAGTAGCGGTGGCTATAGGTTCTGATGTTAGAAGCTACACTCCCTCTCAATTACTCACTTCAGAACGCAGTATAGAAGACATTAAAGAACTGGGTTTTGAAATTCCTGAGCATCCTTACGTAAAAGAGGAGGTGGAGATAGAGCTAAAGTACGAACCTTACATAGAGAGAGAAAGGAAGCTTAACGAAAAGCTTAAGAAACTTGAAGATGTGAGGATTCCTGAGGACATAGACTACGATAAGATACCCAGTTTAACAAACGAAGCAAAGGAAAAGCTCAAGCGCTTTAGACCCATTACAGTGGGTCAGGCTTCACGCATAGACGGTATTACTCCTGCTACAATAACTGCACTTCTTGCTTACTTAGGAAAATTAGACTAAGATGAGCCATATCAGTGTGAAAAAACGTTTTACATAATAGAATAAAAACCATGGCTAAGGTTAAGATAAACAAAAAGATCTTTGATATTCCTGTAGGTGTCCGGTTTGGTGAGCTTCACCATGAGATAGAAAAAGCAGGAGTAGAGTTTGGTTGCACGGACGGTCAATGTGGGGTTTGCGTATGCACAGTAAAAAAGGGCTTGGAATACCTGGCAGAGCCGTCAGAAGCCGAAGAGGAAACCCTCTGGAGAATAGGTGAGTATGAGGAAAACAGAAGACTAACCTGTCAGCTTGTTATAGAAAAAGAACCTCCGGATATCATAGAAATAGAAACGGATTAAACGGAGAGGGCGGGATTCGAACCCGCGGTACGGGGATTACCCGTACACAGCATTTCCAGTGCTGCGCCTTAGACCACTCGGCCACCTCTCCTAAGGGTAGTATTTAATTATAAAAACCAGTAGGAATTTTTGCAAAAAGTTAAAAACAGCTTATAATTAAGTGAGGAGGTATTTATGGAGTTTAACTTTCAACAACTTAGCGAACCCTTAAGAAAAGCTATTGCAGAACTGGGTTTTGAAGAACCCACACCCATTCAAAAGGAAGCCATCCCTTTAGCTTTAAAAGGATACGACCTTATGGGACAGGCAGCTACAGGAACAGGTAAAACAGCTGCTTTTGGCATACCAATAATAGAAAAGATAAACAAAGGTGATGGACTAAAGGCTCTTGTTTTAACGCCAACGCGCGAGCTTGCACTTCAGGTGAAAGAGCAGTTATACGCTCTTTCCAAGTACAAAGGACTCAAAATCGCTGTATTTTACGGTGGCACGCCTGTAAGAAGAGATGTAGACTTTCTCGGCAAGACCATACCCAACATAGTGGTAGGTACCCCCGGTAGGATAAAGGACCTTATAAACAGAGGATTGTTAAACCTGAGTGGCATCTCCTTTCTTGTCCTTGATGAGGCAGACCTTATGTTAGATATGGGTTTTGCGGAAGATATTGAGTATATAATCGCTCAAACGCCTACTAACAGACAGACATTTCTCTTTTCTGCCACCATACCCAAGCAGATAGAAGTTTTAGCCAAAAGGCATCTAAAAGAAGACTATAAAGTAGTAAAGGTCATATCTGACCAGTTAAAACCCAAGATAGAAGAGAGACTCATAAAGCTCAGCTCACCAAGGCAAAAAATATCCGAACTTGAAAAGCTTCTTAGAGAACATCTGCTTGAGAAAGTCATCATCTTTGTAAAAACTAAAAAGGATGCAAGGGAAATATCTCAGGAACTCAAAAACAGGGGTTTTAATGTGGTGTCCTTACATGGTGATATGACGCAAAAACAGAGGGAGAATGCTCTTAGGCTTTTCAGAGAAGGTAAGGTGAAAACGGTGGTTGCTACGGATGTAGCTTCAAGGGGTCTTGATATAAAGGGTGTGAGCTTGGTAATAAACTATCACATACCAGAGGACCCAGAAGTTTATATACACAGAATAGGTAGGACGGGAAGGATAGGAAGCTACGGAAAAGCTTATAGCTTGATAACTCCAGAAGACAGTAGAGCCCTCTGGAGGATCAAAAAAGTAAAGGAGAGATATACAGGAGTTTAGAAGTTATACCTTTTGTAAAAGAACTTCTTCAGAACTTCTACCGATAAAAGGTAAGTAAAGGTGATTATAAAAACAAAGGCGTAGAGTCTATTATCCAAAGGTTTTAGTTCCAGTATATTACCTAAAGGGGTGAAGGGTAGAAAAAAGCCAAGCCATACAACAAGCACTACAGTGAGTATAAGCGAAGGTGATGGTTTAGTCTTCGTGAAAGCTTTTTTGGTGCGTAAGACGAGTAATACGAGGACTTGAGTAAGAAGCCCCTCTAAGAACCATGTGGAACGAAACATTTCTGGACGGACTTTGAATATGTACAGCAAGAAGATGAAGGTTATGTAATCAAAGATGGAACTTAGAATACCAAAAAAGAACATAAACCTCTTTATAAAGCTCATGTCCCACCTTTTTGGACTTTTTATCTCGTCTTCATCTACTGTGTCTGTTGGTATAGACATAACCGCACCATCCGTTAGAAGATTTGCAGTCAATACCTGTTTGGGTAGCATAGGTAAGAAGGGCACTAAGAAAGAAGCACCAGCCATGGAAAACACATTTCCAAAGTTGGAACTTGTTTGCATAAATAGATACTTCATAGTGTTCAGAAAGGTTTTTCTACCCTCTAATACTGCATCTATGACTGTTTCTAAATCTGCTTTTAGAAGAACTATGTCTGCACTTTCCTTTGCTACATCTACAGCGTTCTCTACAGATATGGCTACATCCGCACTTCTCATGGCAGCAACATCGTTTATTCCATCTCCCATATACCCTACCACATAGCCTGCTTTTCTGAGAGCTCTGACCACCGCATCCTTTTGCAGAGGTGATAGTTCCGCAAAAACAAAAGTGTCCTTTACTCTGCTTATGAGAGCTTCTTCAGAAAGTTTTCTGAAATCCTCACCGCTTATGACGCCACCTTGTAAACCTATCTGTTGCGCCACATATTCCGCAACGAGTTTGTTATCTCCTGTGATGATCTTCAACTCCACACCTAAATCTAAAAGCTTCTTTAAAACATTTTTGGCATCTTCCTTAATAGGGTCGTGCATGACTGCAAAGCCAAGAAATATTTCGTCCTTTTCATCTTCATAACTGACGGATTCCTTTTCCACAACTTTGTAGGCTATAGCTATCAATCTAAAACCGCGCTGGCTATAATCTGTATAAACTTTCTCTACATTTTCTAAAACCTCATGCAAGTCATGTATCTTTCCTCCTATTTGTGCATAACTGCACACTTCCAGCACATGAGAGTATGCGCCCTTAGTTATCAAAAGGTTTTCTTCTCCTCTTCTTACGAGTACTGAAAGTCTCTTCCTGTTAAAGTCATAGGGTAGCTCGTCAAGTTTTTTAAATTCAGATATGTCTTCTGATCTCATCCACTCCTTTATAGCTTCGTCTACAGGGTTTTTATAACCCGTCTGAAGATAAGAGTTTACATAGGAAAATAGAGCTACTTTCTTGTCATCTTCGTCAAGTATGTTCTTAAAAGCGTATACCTTCATCTTCCCTTCTGTGAGCGTTCCCGTTTTATCACAGCAAAGAACTGTCATGCTTCCGAAGTTTTCAATGGATGCTAATCTTTTTACTATAGCACCTTTGCGAGCCATATGCCTCGCACCGTAAGAAAGTCCAACGCTTACTACCGCTGGAAGAAGTACCGGTGTTATACCTATTCCTAAGGACAGTGCAAAGAGCAGAGAGTTTATGATCCCCCTGTTGTAATACGCATTTACCGCAAATACCAAAAGTGTGAGAAGAGTTGCCACCTCAAATAGGGTATAGCCAAACCTCCTAAGACCGTGTTCAAAGTCTGTTTCACCTTTGCCTAACTTTAGTCTCTGTAATATCTTTCCGTATTCAGTATCCTTACCAGTCTTTATAACTTTCATAACACCAAAACCGCTGACCACATGTGTGCCCATGTAGAGGTAATCACCCACTTTCTTTTCTACTGGGTAAGCCTCCCCTGTCATTAGAGCTTCGTTTATAAATAGGTCTTTTTCTTTGAGCACTGTGCCCTCAGCAGGAACCATATCTCCAGCCCTTAGCACTACTATGTCTTCAGGAACTATATACTCTATAGGAATCTCCTTTTCTTCACCATCTCTTATCACTGTTGCGGAGACCCTTACCATAGAGAGTAGTTTTTCTACTGTTCTGTAAGCTCCCCTTTCCTGCCAGAAGTCTAAAAGACTACCCAACAGAACTATACTTGCTATGACAAAAGTGTCCGTTTTTTCTCCTAAGAAAATGGATAATAAAGCCACTGACAAAAGCAAAAGAGTGTAAGGGTTTTTAAACTGATTTATAAGAATTTCCCAATCACTTAGCCTTTTTCCTTTTTCAACTTTGTTATAACCGTACTTTTTTAGTCTCTCTTGAGCTTCTTTTGAGGATATACCTAAAACTTCAGAAGAACCGCTCCCCATGTGAGCCCTCCTCCCATAGCGGTAAGAAGGATTAGGTCTCCCCTTCTTAATTTTCCTTCTGTGTAAGCTTCGTACATGGCTATAGGTATGGATGCAGCACTTGTGTTTCCGTACTTATGTATGTTGGAATAAACCCTCTCTTTCTGTATACCCAACTTTTCTGCAAGTGCTTCCATTATCCTTATGTTTGCTTGATGGGGTATTATCATGCTAACTTCCTCAATGCTCACACCTGCTTCTTGTATAACCTGTCTGCAAACCTCTTCCATACTTCTAACCGCAAGCTTGAAAAGTTCTTTCCCTTTCATGCTTATGTATCCACACTTAGGGGCATACAGTATCTCCCAGAAGTTGCCGTCCGATCTCATCTTTGAAGATAGTATTTGGCCATCTCCTTGAGAGAGAACCACCGCACCCGCACCGTCTCCAAAGAGCACGCAGGTACTTCTATCCTCCCAATTTACTATCTCAGACAGCTTTTCCGCTCCAACCAAGAGTATGTTTTTTGCTCTGCCAGACCTTATGTAAGCGTCCGCTAAGTCAAGTCCGTATAGGAAACCACTGCAGGCTGCTGATATATCAAAGGCATAGGCATTTGAGGCTTCTAATTTTGCTTGCAAAAGGCACGCGGTAGAAGGAAATCTCAGTTCTGGTGTGAGTGTAGCAAAGATGATAATATCTATGTCTTCAGGCTTTATGCCAGCAGAATTTATAGCCTCTAAACTGGCTATGTAAGCCATGTGAGTTATACTTTCCCGATCCGCTATGCGTCTCTCTTTTATTCCCGTTCTTGTAGTGATCCACTCATCAGATGTATCAACCATTTTTTCTAAATCAAAGTTGGTAAGTACTTTGGAAGGCAGATATCTTCCTATACCTGCTATGGTAGTTCCCATTAGATCTTTACCTCTTTGGGGCTTAGGTTTCTTAGTTCTTCTGTTAGTCTTTCGTTAAAATGCTGGAGGTAGAACTCGCTGGCTACTCTTATGGCATTCTTTATAGCTTTTGCATTTGCTCTTCCGTGAGTTATTATAACGGGCTTTTTTGCACCCAATAGAGGTATACCTCCGTACTCTGCAAAATCCGCCTTCTTTTTAAAGTTATTGAGGGCAGGTTTCATAAGCAAGGCTCCTATTTTGGCAAGCAAGCTCTTTTGAACCTCTTCCTTGATCATCTGCAAAACTGCCATACCAAGACTTTCACTAGCTTTTAGTATCACATTTCCCACAAAACCGTCGCACACTATCACATCAAAGGTCCCAGCGTATATATCCCTCCCCTCTGCATTTCCTAAAAAGTTCAGCTTGCTTTTTTTGAGAAGTATGTAAGATTCCCTCACAAGCTCGTTGCCTTTACCTTCCTCCTCACCTATGCTGAGAATGCCTACTCTTGGATTCTGTATGCCAAGGATCTCCTTAGCGTAAGTATGTCCTATTATGGCAAACTGCAAAAGGTGCTTAGGTTTGCAATCCACATTTGCGCCTACATCAATAAGAACCGTCCTACCCTTTGGATTAGGCAGAGCTACACCTATGGCTGGTCTTTCTATACCTTCAAGAGCACCCACCAAAAACTTACCTACGGTAAGTACCGCTCCAGTGTTTCCTGCAGAAACCAACCCATCCGCCAGATTTTCTCTGAGCAATAGCCCAGCAACATATAGAGATGATTTCTTCTTTTTGAGCACATTTGAAGGAGGCTCACCCATACCTACTACATCTTCCGCATGGACTATTTGAAGTCTGTCTTTATCGTAATTCTTTCCCAATATGTTTTCTATTCTCTCTTGCTGGCCTACGAGGTAGAGGATTAGATCAAATTCTTTGGAAGCCAACAAACATCCTTTAACTATCTCTTCGGGGGCGTAGTCTCCCCCCATACAGTCAACTGCTATTCTTGGCTTATCCATCAACTGATTTTAATAACTTCCCTACCTTTGTAGTGCCCACAGTATGGACATACCCTGTGGGGAAGTATAAGCTCTCCGCAGTTAGGGCACGAAGAAAGGGACAAAGGCTTTACCTTTGAAAAAAAGTTCTGTGCTCTTCTCTGATCTCTTCTCCATCTGGATGTTTTCCTTTTAGGAACAGCCATAATTCATTGCCTCCTGAGCTAAGAGTTTATTGATTATATTATAACATCAAACCCACAACATGAATTTTTTATAAAGCTTATCATATCCTTAGTAGGAAACATCTGGATACGCAAATATAATTAACTTTCCCGATGAAGAGGAGAAAAAACAGCTACAACTTTGATAGGCTTGTGGAGTTTGCAAAAAAGGATATAAAGGAGCTGTTTTATTCCTTGGATAGCTCAGAAGAGGGGTTATCTACACATGAGGCAAAGAGAAGACTTGAGATATTTGGCAGTAATGAGATAGTTCATGAAAAGCCAGCCCCATGGTACATAGAGTTATTAAAAGCCTTTATAAATCCCTTCATCGGGATTCTCGTGTTTCTTGCAATGGTATCCTATATGACGGATGTTCTCTTTGCACCTCCAGACGAAAGGGACTGGAGCACCATAATCATCATAAGCGTGATGGTAATAGTGAGCGGTGTTTTGCGCTTCTTGCAGGAGTATAAGTCTAATCTTGAAGCCCAAAAGCTCAAAGCCATGGTTCACACTACTGTATTGGTCAAAAGAAGGGACGAGGGTATAGTGGAAATAAACATAGAGGAGGTTGTTCCTGGTGATATAGTTTATCTGTCTGCGGGAGACTTGGTACCTGCTGACCTAAGGATTCTACGTTCAAAAGATCTATTTGTAAATCAGGCGGTTCTTACTGGAGAGTCCGAGCCCGTTGAGAAGTACCCAAACCTTATCAAAGAGCTTCTAGAAAAACCAACCCCTTTGGACCTTGAAAATATTTGCTTTATGGGAACAAGCGTGGCGAGCGGTTCTGGTATAGGCGTAGTACTGGCTACCGGTGAAAGCACTTATTTAGGTTCTATAGCTAAAAGCCTTGTAGGTCGTAGATCCCAAACGAGCTTTGAGAAAGGTGTTAACGAAGTTAGTAAACTTCTCATCAAGTTTATAGCGGTTATATTCCCGTTAGTTTTTGTTATAAACGGACTCACAAAAGGAAGCTGGTTTGATGCTCTTTTGTTTGCTCTTGCGGTAGCGGTAGGAATCACACCAGAAATGCTACCCATGATAGTGACTACTAACCTTGCAAAAGGTGCAGTGGCGATGGCAAGGCGCAAAACCATAGTGAAGAGGCTTGACTCTATACAAAATCTTGGCTCTATGGATGTGCTATGTACAGACAAAACGGGTACCCTTACACTTAACAAGGTGATCCTTGTAAAGTACATGGACATACACGGAGAAGAGGAAGAGAGGGTGCTTAGACATGCTTTTTTAAACAGCTATTACCAAACGGGTCTGAAGAACCTCCTTGATGTAGCCATTTTAGAGTACGGCAGAGAAAAAGGCATGGAAGGAAGCGTATTAGAGAAGGTCTACAAGAAAGTAGATGAGATACCCTTTGATTTTGTTAGGAGAAGGATGTCCGTGGTTTTAGAAAGTACTGTTGCAGGAGGTAAAAAGAGACAGCTCATCACAAAAGGTGCGGTAGAAGAGGTTCTTTCTGTGTGTAGTTTGGTGGAGTACAAAGGCCGTGTGATCCCTCTTACTGACAAAATAAAAGCTGAAGTGCTCCAGATGGTAGAAAAGTTATACGAAGATGGCATGAGAGTGCTTGCAGTAGCTCAAAAAAACCATGTACCCCCGGAAGGTATTTTTGGAGTTAAGGACGAGAGTAATATGGTGCTTATGGGTTTTTTGGCTTTTCTTGACCCACCCAAAGAAACCGCTCCCCAAGCTGTACAGGCACTAAAAGCCTGTGGTGTAGATATAAAGATACTAACAGGGGACAATCACATAGTGGCTAAAAAGATATGCAAAGAAGTAGGAATAGATGTAAAGCATGTACTTTTGGGAGATCAAATAGAAAGAATGAGTGATGAAGAACTCATGGGTGTGATAGAAGAAACAACCATATTTGCCAAGCTAACTCCTGCACAGAAAGCGAGGATAATAAAAGTTCTAAAAAGTAAGGGACACATAGTAGGCTTTCTGGGAGACGGTATAAACGATACACCTGCTATGAGAGAAGCTGATGTAGCCATATCCGTAGATAATGCTGTTGATATAGCAAAGGAATCTGCAGATGTAATTCTTTTGGAAAAAAACCTTATGGTACTTAAAAACGGTGTTGTAGAAGGAAGAAAGACTTTTGCCAACATAGCCAAGTATATATCCATAACCGCAAGTTCTAACTTCGGAAATGTCTTTTCTGTACTTGTTGCCAGCGTCTTTCTACCTTTCTTACCCATGGCTCCACTCCAACTTCTTTTTCTAAACCTTACTTATGATCTTTCTATGACATCTATACCCTTTGATAGAGTAGATAAAGAGTACATAGAAGGACCCAAAAGGTGGTCTGCAAAAAGAATTAGAAACTTTATGCTGTGGTTTGGACCTGCCAGCTCCCTTTTTGATATTTTTACTTTCGCTATGCTGTTTTTTGTCGTATGTCCGGCAGTATTAGGCACTTATAACCATCTGTCTACCGGATTAAAAAATCAGTTTGTATCTCTTTTTCAAACTGGGTGGTTTGTTGAAAGCCTTTGGACGCAAACTATGGTAGTTTACATGCTAAGGACAAAAAAACTTCCTCTAATAGGAAGTTTTCCCGGACTATTAGTTGTTCTTTTCACTGCCATAGCTTTGTTTATAGGTAGCCTCTTGCCTTTTACAGTGTTTGGTGAGAAACTTGGTATGAGACCTCTTCCAAGTCTTTATTTCTGGTATGTTCTTTTACCTGCCATAATGGGATACCTCACACTGGCTCAATTTTTAAAAGGCAGGTTCATCAAAAGGTACGGTGATCTTTTTTAACTACCGGGTTGTACTTCTTGTTTTTCCTCTTTCTTTGGTGGTGCAGGCCTTTGCACTATCTTGTCGGGCACTAACTTCTCAGCTAAGGAGTTAGCTATTTGGACCACCACATCTCTTGCTACCATGTCCAAAGATAAGTTTTTGCTGACGCTCCAACCACCACCTGCAGCACCGCTTCCTCCCCATCCTGCACCAAAAAGTCCCCAGGAGGACTTTTCTGAGCTTGCATCAAAAGATTGAGAAAAAGCTACTTCAAGAGTTTCTGGTTTCATCACATTCACATCAACGCCAAGCTTGGCAATGTCTTTCTTTACATTTATAGCTCCAAGAATGGGTATAAGTCCACCTCCAAGCGCTCCACCGCTTCTTTCAAGCTCAAGAGCTGTGATAGAACCCAAAATGGTGTAATCCACCTTAGGAGGCTTTACTTCTTGTCCTGTAGCAGCAAGAAGTTTCTTCATCTTTTCATACTGTTCTAAGTCCACTATCTTAAAACAGTTTGTTGCTTTTAGTGCATTTGTCAACATGGTGGAAAGTCCTTTGCCAAACCCCTTTACTCCACCGCTACCTGAAAGCACCTCATAAATGTAAGCGAGTTTTGGATTTCCAGCATAGGAATCTTGGCAGGAGTTAGCCTTACAGTCAAACTCCATCACCATTATAGAATAAACTGGAGCAGAACACTTAACCACAGGTATCTGTCTTTCCGTAGTCTTTGTGTTGCTCTCTTCTGCAAAAGTTAGAGACGCTAAAAGCGATACACCCAAGATAGTCCTTCTCATCTTCCTCCTCCTGATGCGTTATTATAATACTATAACACCTCTCAATGGGGATATCTGACAATGGGTTTACTTAAACTTGCTCTTTGCGTGCTTTTTTTATTCTGGTTGGTGGCGTGTGGAGGAGGTCAAAAGAGTGTGGACATAGTCCTGAAACTAAACACCTCCATTGCGCCCTATTACACAAAGGTATCAATTAGAGTTTCGGGTGAAGAGTTTGAACCCATAGTGCAGACTAAGGAAGGTATCTTTTATCCGGGAGATAAGGTATCTTTTTCTGTGAGCGTTCCTGAAGGTAGTGAAAGACTTATAGAATCTGCCATATACGATCCTGAGGGTAATCCTGTTTATTACGCAAATAAAACAGTAGACCTGCAAAAAGATACCACCTTAATAATGGACATGAAACCTTCTCAACAGAGTGTTTCCTCTTATGAAGTTTTTGCTGATAAATGGAAGCCAGCAAAAGATGTGGACTTCTACCTTCTGAGTGAAGACCTTTATAGCTTAAACGCAAACTTTTCAACCTCTCAAAGTGAGTCCGCTTACATGGTAGGTTCTTATGTTGCTTACTATGATGGTAAAGGCTGGAGACTTAGGTATCTTCAAGAACCTTCTAATACGGAGCTCTTAATTTACAGAAAGTACAACTTACCATTTAGTCTTCCTGAGGGCATAAGCAGTATGGAGGTTTACGGCTCTTATGAAGGTGTGTTAAGCGCAAAAGATACCTTTTTGAGTGTATCTTCTGAAAAGATGCTCTCAGACGGTACGCTCATCTTCACAGGTTATGCTGATGGACTTTTTTATTCTGTAGCCAAAAACTCTGTGAACTTCCAAAGGGCTTGTCAGGAGGAGGGTGAGTGTAAAGTTTTGGATGTACACTTTACAGGAGAAAAACCTGACGCTTATAGGCTCTTTGGGGAATACGCTGGCATAAGGTTTCCCGTATCGTACCGAGAGCTTTTTGTATACAAACCTTACTTGACTTATTACCTTCAGGTGCTTGGTACTGTAAAAGAACCGTGTGTTATGCGATACAGTACCTTCATCAAGTTGCAGAACTTTACTGGAAGCGCTCTTTTGGAAATGAAACTTAAAAGTATAAACTTTGAAGGTTTAAGTCCTTCTGCAAAGCTCCGTATTTACTCAACGGATGGAAACTTCACAATGGAAGGCTCCTGCGAAAGCTCAGCGAGAGGAGTTATCCAAATACCCTACGAAGGAGAGCTGTATGTAGAAGCAGGATACCCAAACGGTAAAAGAATAGGCGTACGTTTGGCTCCTGGGGATAACAAGGTGTCCTTTCCACAAGCTAACCTTGAGGTATCCAAATACGAGCTTACGGATAAATACATCCTTTTAAAGTTTAAGAAAGACAGTGATCTATTATGGTGTTCTCTCAATCTTTCTCAAGAAGGTACGGAACTTACCGTTGACAGGATTCCTCCGTGGAGAAGCTACATAAAGCTCATAAGGATGTTTGATAAGCTCCCAAACTACACTCTCAGATGCTATTCCAAAGACGGGACCTATTATGTAGAAGTAAGCTCCCAAAAGGTTTTATATTAAATAAAATGAAACTCCTTTACTTTTCCATACTGAGAGAGAGATTGAAAAAGGATCAGGAAGAGATAGATTTTAGCGGTAGTGTGAGAGAACTTAGGCTTGAACTTGTTCGCAGATATCCAGATCTCAAGGACCTTTTGGAGAGAATAAAATTTGCAGTTAACGAAGAGTATGTGAGTGATGACTACCAGCTCAAGGGCAACGAAAGGGTGGCTCTTATACCTCCTGTTAGCGGTGGATAAGAAAGCTCTTATTGTAAGATTATCCTCCTTAGGCGACGTGGTGCTCTCTTCGTGTGTTGTAGAACCTCTCAAAGACATGGGTTATCATCCTCATCTTCTTACTTTTGAACCTTATGGAGATATATTTGAAGATGACAAAAGACTAAGCGTAATACAGGTAAAAAAAGAAGAACTCTTTCAAGAGGATACCCTTAAAAAATTGAAAGGTTTTGATTTATATGTGGACCTTCAGAAAAATCTAAAGACCATTGTCCTTAGGCTTTTTATAAGAGGCTCTTGGAAGAGCTACAACAAGCAGAGCATAAGGAGAAGGTTAGCGGTATATGTTAAAGCCCTCAGAAAACCTTACCACGTAGTAGACGCTTATCTGGAGGCTATCGGTCAGAAGGGATTTAGACCTAACATAGAAGTCTCAGAGGAAAGACTAAGAGCGTGGAAGGAAAAGCTTGGAGATAACTTTGTGTGTATAGCACCTGGTGCCAGGTACAAGAAGAAAAGGTATCCCTATTTTAAACAGGTGGTGGACCTTCTAAAGAAAGAAGGTATTAAGGTGGTTTTGGTAGGAGATGGACAAGACAGGCTTTTGACAGAAGGGTTTGATGGCGTAAATCTGTGTGGTGAACTTTCTCTTGTTGATACTCTTGCAGTTATCAAGCTGGCTCGTGCCTTTGTAGGTAATGATTCTGGGCTTTTACACATGGCAAGGGCGGTAGGCACAAAAGCGGTTCAGATATACGGAGGTACACACCCCACCTTGGGCTTTTCTTTGTATCCAGATGAGGGGATAGTTCTCCTAAAAAACTTAAAGTGTCAACCTTGTGATCCTCACGGAAAAGGCCATTGCAAACTAAAAACTTATGAGTGTTTGCAAATAGAGCCTCAGACAGTAGCATCTGCTCTGCTTACACTAATTAGGTGAGCCTTTCAAGAAGATTGTTAGCTCCGTTGAGCTTTTGGTATGCAGAAGATATGACATAGTAAAGCTGTTCTCCCTCTGCTACTGTAAGGTCATACAGAGTCGCCTTCATATCTTTTAGCACATTGTAAAGGGTCGTGTAGAGAGATGCGTCTAACTTTTTTTCGGGATTAGGGATCTCTCTGTAGATGCTGAGTATGTAATCGCACATACCTTTTATGCTCCTGGCGATGTTGAGCACCTCCTCATCAAAGCTGTACATCTGCAAGACCTCTTGGTACAGATCTTCTATTTCTTTGGCAACGCTTTTAAACAGTAAGTCCTCAAGGTATGCTATATCCATGGCTCAAACCTCAATTATAATTTGAGTCAGATGGAAAAAATTTTCAAGTTATGAGAGAGGGTGTTTGAAAAAGCCCAGAGCATTGACAGAACTTGGTTTCTTAAAACAGCCTTCAAAAGCCTAACAAGCTATAATAATATAGGTGTGATTACCCTTAGCTGTCTTTTGAAGGTAGCAAGCATGGTTAGCTCCTTTTCAGAGTGGAGGGACTACCGAAGTCTTGGAGGACAAAGCTTTGGGAATTATTAAACACTCTGTGAGACCCATAGTGGGACTTCTTACAGACTTTGGCACAAAGGACGGTTTTGTTGGTGCTATGAAAGGAGTCATGTTGTCTATTAACCCAGAGCTTCAACTTGTGGACATAAGCCACCAAGTAGAACCCTTCAATGTGCTTGAGGGAGCGCTTTTGTTGAAAGCTCACTATAGGTACTTTCCAGAAAACACCATCTTTGTATGTGTGGTAGACCCGGGGGTAGGTTCTCAGAGAGAGCCTTTAGCACTAAGGTGCGGTAAGTACTTTTTTGTAGGTCCTCACAACGGCATCTTTGACCTTGCTTTGAAAGATATAAAAGAGAATATCTTTGCTTACAAGATAGAGAGGTTCACCCTGCCAAGAATTAACGAAACCTTTCACGGAAGGGATGTCTTTGCACCTGTAGCGGGACACATTAGCAAAGGTACACCTTTGGAAAATGTAGGTAAAAGGATAGAGTACAAGTTTTTGTTAGATTGGGAAGAGCCAAAACTTTTGGGAAATAAAGTAGTTGGGAAGATTATCTACTTTGACAAGTTTGGCAACTGTATTACCAATATCCCGTGCGGAAACTACATATACGGAGAGTTCAGAGGAAGAAAATTGGATGTTGTTTCTTACTTCCTTCAAAAGAAAGAAAAGGAACCGGCCTTTGTGTGCGGAAGCTTTGGCTACATGGAACTATTTATACCTATGGGCAATGCACAAGCTCTCTTAGAAGTCAAAAGGGGAGAAGAGGTGATTCTTTACACATCTTAACCAATTCTTAACACTTCTTAGGCAGTATATTAGAGCAAGGAGGTAGAAACATGAAGAGAATCCTTATAATCGCCGTGCTATGCACACCTTTTTTGAGTTTTGCGGGCACAAATCATCCTGCACTGGATACTTTGTTAGAACTTTTAACGGAAAAGAACATCATAACACCGGAAGAAGCCATGAAGCTTTCTGAGCAGTTTCGCAAAGATATGGACGAAAGAAACAAAGAGATAGAGAGTATGATACAAAAAGCTGTGGAGAAAAATCTAAGTAAGGAGGTAAAACCATGAAAAAGACTACTTTAGCCCTTCTGACTTTTGGTACCATAACAATAGCCATGGAAATCACGGGAGCTGGAGCTACTTTCCCTCAACCCATCTACACAAGATGGGCTGCAGAGTTTTACAAAGCTACAGGCAACAAAGTAAACTATCAAGGTATAGGTTCTGGTGGTGGTATAAGGCAGATCATAAACAGAACTGTGGATTTTGGAGCCTCTGATGCACCACTGGAGCCAGAAGAACTAAACAAGCACGGTCTTCTGCAGTTTCCAACAGTTATAGGTGCTGTAGTGATAACCTATAACGTTCCTGAACTCGGAAAGACAGTACTGAACTTAGATGCCAAAGCTGTATGTGATGTATACATGGGTAAGATAAAAAAGTGGAATGACCCATACCTAAAACAGCTTAATCCTAATGTGAATCTACCAGACAGGTCCATAGTGGTGGTTCACAGGTCCGATGGCTCTGGTACTACTTGGATATTTACCAACTGGCTTTCCAAGACTTGTCCCGAGTGGAAAGAAAAAATAGGCTATGGTACTTCTGTCAAGTGGCCTACAGGAGTAGGCGGTAAAGGTAACCCCGGTGTTACAAATTATGTCAAAAGATCTCAAGGTGGTATAGGCTATGTGGAGTACATTTATGCAAAAGAAAACAACTTGCCTATGGCAAGGATCAAAAACAGGGAAGGTGTGTTTGTAGAGCCCAGCATCAAAACGGTTCAATCAGCAGCATCATACGCTAAGTGGGACAAATCCAAACACTTTTACCAAGTGCTCACAGACCAACCCGGAAAAAATACCTATCCTATAGCGGGTGCCACCTTCATACTCCTTGCAAAGGATCAACCAGAAAGGTCTAAAAAAGCTACAACTTTCTTCAAGTGGGCTTATCAAAACGGAGACAAATATGCAGAGGAGCTACACTACATACCCATGCCCTCAAATGTGAAGAACATGATATTTGAATACTGGAAGGAACACGGTGTTGCTCCCTGATGATGTTATAATATGCAGATAGTGAGCTCCGTAAAGGACAGAGCCAACAGTATCAAGATACGCGCTGGCAGGGTAGACAAGTTTGTAAAGATTTCCCTTGGCATATGGGCCCTCTTTGTGGGCCTTTTATTTCCTCTTATCGTAATCTTTATACTTTTTAAAGAGTCCAAATTAGCCATAGACACCTTTGGACTACTAAGATTCCTACTTAATCCCAATTGGGATCCTGTAGCTGGTGACTTTGGTGGACTTACCATGGTGGTAGGCACCCTGACAAGCACCTTTCTGGCTATGCTCATAGCCGCTCCCGTTTCTTTAGGTATAGCCATATTTATAACAGAGCTTTCACCTAAGTGGCTAAAACCTATTATATCCACCGCAGTAGAGCTCTTAGCTGCAATACCCAGCATCATATACGGTATGTGGGGTTTCTTGGTACTTGCTCCAGTAATGGGTGATAAAGTAGAACCTTGGCTACAGGATAAACTGAGCCATTTACCTATAATAGGTCAGTTATTTTCTGGCATACCCACTGGGGTAGACGTGTTAACAACGAGTTTGGTGCTATCCATCATGATCATACCCTTCATGGCTTCTGTAGTAAGGGATAGCTTTAATATGGTTCCTTCCATTATGAAGGAGTCTGCGTATGGCCTTGGTGCAACCCAGTGGGAGGTTATAAGACACGTGGTCATACCTTACACGGCAAGTGGCATAGCAGGCGGCCTCATCTTAGCTACTGGTAGAGCCTTAGGTGAGACCATGGCAGTGACCTTTGTTGCTGGAAACAACCCTCAGATACCCAAGTCCTTGTTTGATTCTTTTACCACCATAACTGTAGCTCTTGCCAACCAATTTACCGAAGCGGACACAGGACTGTATTTATCCTCTCTGTACTTGCTGGCATTTATTCTCTTTTTGATCTCTTTCATTCTTCTTGCTGTTGCTAAGTATATGATATTACGCTTAGAAAAGAGGTGGAAGACATGAAGACCTACAGAAAATTTTTAAACTTCTTCATGCTCAGTCTCTCTACCTTTATGGCGGTGTACGGTATATTCTGGCTTTTTTGGATACTATACTCCTTGTTTGTTAACGGCTTTAAGTACCTAAAACCAGAGCTTATATACTTAGATCCTACACCCACAGGCGTAGAGGGAGGTGGTCTAAGACATGCGTTCGTAGGACACCTTATACTTACATCTCTTGGTACGCTTATAGGTGTTCCCATAGGTATAGCTGCAGGCATATTTTTTTCTGAGTATGCGAGACACAGCAGGCTATTTGTAATCTTCAGACAGATAACGGACATAATGGTAAGCACACCTTCTATAGTGATAGGTGCGGTGGTTTATGCCCTTTTGGTAAAGCCTCTTGGACACTTCAATGGTCTTGCCGGTGCAGTTGCTCTTGCATTGCTTATGATACCAGTCATAGCTATAACCACAGATGAGATGTTAAAGCTGGTACCTCAGCAGATGAGAGAGGCAGCATACGCCTTAGGTGCCTATCAGTGGCAGGTTATAAAGAGCGTCATTCTCAGAGCGGCTAAGGTAGGCATACTTACAGGCGTGCTACTAGGAGTAGCCAGGATATCAGGAGAGACCGCTCCCCTTCTATTTACTTCTTTTAACAACGCTTACATGAACCTGAACCTTATGAAACCTATGGCTTCCCTTACCGTTACCATGTTTGATTATGTTATGGGACCCTACCAATACTGGCACGAGCAAGCGTGGGCAGCAGCTTTTGTACTCACCATGGGTGTGCTTCTGCTTTCAATAACAGCTAAACTTGTGTTACACGGAAATCTACTAAGACCCTTAACATACATAGTTCGTTCTTTCACAAGGAGTAAAGACAAGGAGGAGTAAGTAGATGCCCGAAGTTATGACCCTTTTGAAAGAGAGGATGAAGGTAGTAAA
Source organism: Hydrogenobacter hydrogenophilus (assembly GCF_900215655.1). Taxonomy (NCBI): domain Bacteria; kingdom Pseudomonadati; phylum Aquificota; class Aquificia; order Aquificales; family Aquificaceae; genus Hydrogenobacter; species Hydrogenobacter hydrogenophilus. The sequence goes on from NZ_OBEN01000002.1 coordinate 100,059, forward strand.
TCTGAGCTTTTATTACGGAAAAAACCAGGCTCTAAAAAACATAAACATACCCATATACGACAAAAAAATAACCGCACTAATAGGTCCGTCTGGGTGTGGGAAGACCACTTTGTTGAGGTGTTTTAATAGAATGCATGATTTGTATCCGGGAAATAGGTACGAGGGAGATATACTTCTTGATAATAAGAGCATATTTGACAGAGATGTGGATCTTATAGACCTAAGGAGTAGAGTAGGTATGGTGTTTCAAAAGCCTACCCCCTTCCCCATGTCCATATTTGATAATGTAGCTTTTGGACTGAGACTAAAAGGTATAAAAGGAAGCGAGCTAAAGGACAGAGTAGAGCAGGCCTTGAAGGATTCAGCTCTTTGGGATGAAGTAAAAGACAGGTTAAAGGAAAGTGCCTTTTCCCTATCGGGAGGACAACAGCAAAGACTGTGCATAGCAAGAGCTATAGCGGTTGAGCCTGAGGTTCTTCTCTTTGACGAGCCTACCTCAGCACTTGACCCCATATCCACCGCAAAGATAGAGGAACTCATAGTAGAACTCAAAAAGAGGATAACCATAGTCATAGTCACTCACAACATGCAACAGGCTGCAAGAATATCCGATTACACGGGCTTTATGTATCTTGGTGAGCTTATAGAGTTTAACTACACGGAGAAGATATTCACAAAGCCAGATAAAAAGCTCACAGAGGATTACATAACTGGCAGATTTGGATAAGCTATAATTAATATCAGGCGAGGTGCCGGAGTGGACGAACGGGGCGGTCTCGAAAATCGCTGTGGGTTCAAAGCCCACCGGGGGTTCGAATCCCTCCCTCGCCGTAAGGGAAGAAGATGAGTTATTTGGTAAGAGAAATAAAACCTCACTTTGAAAGAAGCATACAGCCAGTATTGACTGTGCTTACAAGAGCGCATATAAATCCCAACACAATAACTCTTCTGGGTTTAGTCCTTGTCATAGTAGGCTCTGTCCTTCTTTACAGGCACATGTACTTTTGGAGTTTTGCATTCCTCGCTTTAGGTGGCCTTGCAGATGCCATAGATGGCTCCCTTGCGCGAAAAAACGGAACTAAAAGCGATTTTGGTGCCTTTTTAGACTCCCTTGTAGACCGATTTTCTGACGCTTCACCTTTCATAGCCATTAGCCTCTCAGCAGAGGAAGATTACTTATCTTTCTTGTCCCTACTTGCTTTGGTATTCTCTTTTGGGGTAAGTTACGCAAAAGCAAGAGCTGAAGGTCTTGGATATACTCTAAATGTGGGAACTTTTGAAAGAACAGAAAGATGGCTAACATTACTTGTAGGGATAGCTCTTAACATGATAGAAATATCTATCCTTGTTATACTTTTTGGTTCTCTTATAACGGTACTTCAGAGAGTTTTTGCCTTCAAAAGACAGTTAAAATAGTAGTATGAAACTCCTTGCACCTTCTGTGCTTTCTGCAGACTTTTGGAAATTGGGTGAGCAAATAGAGGCGGTAGTAAGAGGTGGTGCGGACCTTATACACCTTGATGTGATGGATGGGCATTTTGTTCCCAACATAACCTTTGGTCCTGTCCTCGTAGAAAGCATAAGAAGACACTGTAAACTACCCTTAGATGTACATCTCATGATAGAAAATGCGGATAGATACATACCTGAGTTTGTAAGGGCAGGAGCCAATTGGGTAAGTGTGCACATAGAGAACAACCCACACATCCACAGGACATTACAACTGATAAAAGACCTGGGTGCCAAAGCAGGTGTGGTAATAAACCCGGGAACTTCTCTGTATGCTATAGAGGAGGCCCTTCATTATGCAGATTTTGTCTTGCTTATGTCTGTGAATCCAGGTTTTGGTGGACAGAAGTTTATAGAGAGATCCATAGACAGGCTTAAAAAACTCAGGCAGATGGTCAACAGCATAAATCCCAATATCCTTATAGAGATTGACGGCGGTATAAAGGAAGAGAACATAAAGCAGGTAGCACTTGCTGGAGCGGATGTGTTTGTAATAGGCTCGGGTATATTCTCCTATGAGAATATAGAAGAGCAGACAAGAAGGATAAAGGAAAAACTCATCTCCTTAGAGGCAGTGTAAGTTTTTGCAGATCAAACACATTGAAGGTCAAAAATACCTCCTTTATGTACTTCTTCCTGTTGCCATCGTAGTTATCTTTTAAAAGCAAGCCAAAACTCCAACACGCACCCGCGTAATCTAACCTTATCTGCCTCAAAAGATCCTTGTTGCTCCTGTTATCGTGTATTAGCCCAAAGGTCATGGTTATGTTTTTGTAAGAAGAATTTGCGGAAATAAGGAGTTGGTCATTGAGTCTGTTTCCCGAAATATCTTTTGACTGCACATAACCTAAGGTAATATTAGATGGTTTTAAATAAATGTTAAGATAAGTAGTGTTATTTAAGATCTGAGTATGATTTGGATCGTAAAGAACGTCGCTGTTTAAATTCACAAAAGGGAAAGGGAATAACGAAATTATGCTTCTTACGGGAACAAATTTTTTATTTATCTGTTGTCCACCAAAAGAAAAGCTCTCCAAGAAGCTATATCCTCCTTCTAAGTACCAGCTCAAAACCTGTCTTCCTTTGTAAAAGGTGTAGTTTCTGAAGGTAAGCCTGAGGGTATTCTCTTTATCTATGCTGTCAAGGTTGTCAAATCTTGGATTGTTATAACCCTTTGGTCTGTAGCTGTAGGAAAGTTCCAAAACATTTTTAAGGTCTAAGTCTTTCCACTTTTTATCAAAGAAAAAAGGTAAGCGCTCGCTCAGGTGAACAGTGGAAAAGCTTTTGTCTGTGTTGGATAAGTTAGATGAAAAATAAAAACCTTCTTCAAAAGTCAAAGTAGAGTATATAACTCTGCCAAATACATTCAGTGGAAGAGCTATTTGAGGAAATAACAACACTCTGTGGGCTCTTGGTCCTACTTCTCTATAAAAGTTAGTGTAATTGAAGGTTGCATTAAAGTAAAGTTTTCCAAAAAGCTGTCTGTCTTTGTAATACAAACCTATCTCTGGCAATCTTTGAAGTGTTTGCTTGTTGTTTGGCGAAGTAGTGTCGTAAAATCTCTCCGCATTGAAGTTAAATAAAATGCTATCAGTATCCTTAGTGTAAGAAATGTAAGATGTTAAGTAAGGAATAGTCTTGTCTTTGGTGTGTAAATAAACATCCTGAAGAAAGTAAGGGTCAGATGCTGTATCAAGCCCGGCTTTTAAATTACCAAGATCTAAGTCAAACTTTATCCTGTATCTGTTTTCCCTAAAAGTGCTAAGGTCTCTTCCTTCCCACCACCTGCCGGGAGGAGTAGGCTCTTTGTATAGGCTTACATCTGCGTACACATCTTTCTTTTTTGATATAGCCTGCCTGTATTCCAGAGAAAGCCCCGATGCTTGCTTATCTCTGATGTCAAGGGTAAGAGTGGCGTCTTTGTCTTGTGATATAGCCCAGTATATGGGTTGCTGGTATATAAAAGTGTTGTATGTATTGGAGCCTATAACAGGAGGTAAGAGTCCCGAGCGCCTATCACCTACAGGAAATACAGAAAAAGGTAAGTAAGCAATAGGGAGCTTAAAAAGCCTCAGTGAGTTATTGTAAGAAAACACATACTTTTCAGTCACTTTGGCATGGGAGAAACATAGTGTCATCTCCTTTCTGCTTGGTGGGCATGTGGTTATGTCTCCTTTCTCAACATAATAAACTTCTTTATCTTTATCTACTCGCTGTGCAGTAATGTAAAACTTTTCAAACCGTCCGTTAGTATCCAAAAAATATCCCGTGTCCTCTCTAAGGTTCAAAAAAGCAATCCTGCCCCACGCCTCAATCCTACCATCAAAGGACTTAACGTAAACATTTCCTTCAGCATAAACCTCCTTAGTTTCCGGATTATACCTAACATAATCTGCCTCTAAGTAGTATTTTTCGTAATAAGCCTGTACACGACCTTTCGCTATGAGCGTTTTGTCAGGCAACCTTTCAAGGTAGTCAGAAAATATCTCTGCAGAAAAGGCAAAGGATGTGCATAATGCGAGAATAATCCCCGTCCTTAACACTTGAATATTATACGCTACGGTCTAAATTTAAAAAACGATTGATATTCTTATTGTATTATGGTAGAATATCAACATATGAGGTGAAAAAAATGGTAGAGGTGCTTTCTGAAGATAAGTTAGAAGCTTGGGCAGAATTTTTGAAAGCTCTGGCGCATCCTATAAGGCTCAGGATCATCTCAGTACTTATTGAAGGCAGACAGTGTGTAAAAAACCTGAGTGAGCTTTTGAACACTTCACAACCTAATGTATCTCAACACCTTAGTGTCTTGAGAAGTAAAGGTATAGTAGGTTGTAAGAGAGATGGTTCCATAGTGTGCTACTATATCAAAGATGAAAGAGTGTTAGAGATCTACAAAATTCTCAGTAAGGAGGTTTAGAATGGGTGTGATAGTACTTAATGAGAGCAACTGGCATACTGAAGTGATAAACTCTGACAAGCCAGTTGTAGTGGACTTTTGGGCACCTTGGTGTGGTCCTTGTAGGATCATAGCACCCATTATAGAAGAACTTGCTATGGAACTGGGCGACAAAGTTAAGTTTGGTAAGCTAAACACAGATGAAAACCCAAACATAGCCATGCAGTACGGTATAAGAGCTATACCTACCATAATGCTTTTCTATAAGGGTGAGGTGGCGGACACAAGAATAGGGGTCCAGCCTAAGGAAGCTCTCAAGCAGATGATACTTAGTCACATCTGATGGTGGAGATCTCCGAAGACATCCTTTACGACTGCATCATCGTAGGTGGTGGTCCTGCGGGTCTTACCGCAGGTCTTTACTGTGCGAGGGCAAAACTAAATACCCTTCTGCTTGAAAAGGGGACCATAGGCGGACAGATAGCCATAACAGACCTTGTAGAAAACTATCCGGGATTTCCAGAAGGTATAAGCGGTAAAGAGCTATCTTTGAGGTTCAAAGCTCAAGCAGAAAGATTTGGGCTAAAAGTGGTCAAAGCGGAAGCGGTAAAGTTAGAGAAGGAAGGTAAGGAGATATTTATTCATCTGAGAAATGATCAGTTAATTAGAGCAAAAACCGTTATTATAGCATCAGGCTCTAATCCAAGAAGGCTTGGGGTTCCGGGAGAAAGCGAATTTTTAAACAGAGGAGTGTCTTACTGTGCCACCTGTGATGGAGCTCTCTTTGAAGGCTCTCCTATAGCGGTTATTGGTGGTGGTGATTCTGCAACACAAGAAGCTCTTTTTCTCACAAGGTTTGGTAGCGTAGTTTATCTCATACACAGAAGGGATACATTAAGAGCGCAAAAACACCTGCAGGAAAAAGTCTTTTCCAATCCTAAGATAAGGTTTATTCCTGATACTGTGGTGGAGGAAATAAAAGGAAACCATGCTGTTGAAAAACTTATACTCAAGAACACAAAAACGGGTCAAATGTCTGAGTTAGCGGTGGAAGGTGTGTTCATATTCATAGGTTTGGAACCCAACACAGGCTTTTTGAAAGGTTTCGTTGAGCTTGACGAGAATGGGTATGTGATAACTGATGAGAGGATGAGAACTAATGTAGAGGGAGTGTTTGCGGCAGGAGATTGTAGAAAGGGCTCAACGGGTCAGGTAGCTGTTGCGGTAGGTGAGGGATGTATTGCAGCTATAGAAGCGGAAAAGTATATAGAGCATAACTTTTAACTTATGGAAAAACCTAAGACACCCTTTCTTGCAGTAGATGGCATAGTAAGGCTTTGGGAAGGAAATTTTTTCAAAGGTATAGTGCTCATAGAGAGGTTATATCCACCTTACGGATTTGCCCTGCCAGGTGGGTTTGTGGAGATAGGGGAAACTGTAGAACAAGCTATACTCAGGGAGGTAAAAGAAGAGACTAGTCTGGATGCAAACATAAAAAGATTATTTGGAGTTTATTCTCACCCCGAACGAGATCCCAGATTTCATGTAGTGTCGTTGGTCTTCCTTCTTGATGCGTGGGGCAAACCCCATGCGAGCAGTGATGCCAAGAAGGTTTATGTCGTAAAACTTGAGGATATACCCTTTGAAAAATTAGTTTTTGACCACAAGCAGATACTTTTGGACTTCATTAGGAGTTAGGTAGTAATTTAAAAAATAAAGGAGGAAAATAAAGTCATGAAAAGCTTTATACTATCCCTTCTTAGCTTTTTAGGCATAGCATCTACAGGGAAACCTATAAAAGAAGGTCAGCCTGCTTACAAATTTGCTCTTTACTCGGATGCAGGAAAGATAGAAAGATTAGAAAATTATATTGGTAAATGGGTGGTGCTCTACTTTTACCCTAAGGCAGACACTCCCGGATGCACTACGCAGGCAAAGGAATACACAAAACTTATGCCAGCTTTTGAGAAAGCTAACACCAAAGTTTTTGGTATAAGTACAGATAGTTTAGAAGCCATAAGGAAGTTTAAAGAAAAGTACCAACTGAGAGTCACCTTTCTTTCAGATCCTAAGGGACAAGTGGCAAGGGCATACGGTATTACGGTTATAGCAGGTTTCTGTTCCAGAGACACAATAATAGTAAACCCGCAAGGTATTGTAGAGAAAATCTACAGGGGAGTAGACCCTGCCTCTGACCCTCATCAGGTGCTTCAATATATAACATCCAGATAAGCTAAAATGATAACATAATGAAAGAGATTCTACTCGAGAGTACCTTCGTGAGCATTGACATAGAAACCACGGGCTTTGATGAGGAAAGTGCGGATATAATAGAGATAGCCTGTGTGAGGGTAGAGGGTGGTGTGATTACAGAAAGGTTCAGTTCTTTAGTAAATCCCGGCTATCTGCTACCAGAAAGGATAGTTAAACTCACGGGTATCACAAACGCTATGATAGTGGGAAAGCCAAGTATTTACGAGGTACTGCCGAGATTTCTCAAGTTTGTAGGAAATAGTATCATAGTAGGCCACAACATAGAAAAAGACATAGCTTTTATAGATAAAGCTTACAGAACCCTTTACGGAAAAAGATTCAAACATCCCCACATATGTACTTTGAACCTTGCGAGGAATATACTTCCCCATATAAAAAAATACTCTCTCAAAGACCTTGCTGATTACTTCAACATAAAGTACAGAAGACTACACAGAGCCCTTGATGATGCGGAAACGACTGCGTATCTTTTTATAGAGCTTTTAAACCTCCTTTGGAATCAGTTGAAAGTAGGCGACTACTTAGAAATAAAGAAAATATCTAAAGCCTGAGTATACCTAATATCTTATTTATCATTCCACCTGTGTAGTCTATTCCTTCTTCTCTCATCTCTTTAGCAAGCTTTTCAAGAATGGACCTCATGTTTGCGTTTACATTTTTTGGAACCTCTATTCTGAAGGTGATCACAAGGTCTCCTCCGGGAAAACCCAAACCTTTAAATCTCTTTGTGGAACCACACTCGGTGCCGGGTTGCACAAACACCTCGTGGTAAGTACCGTCAAGAGCTTTTATCTTAGTGATCCCTCCCAAAACAGCTAAAGGGAAAGAAATAAAAACCTCTGTGTGAAGGTCCTTACCTATCTTTTTAAAAACGGGGTGAGGTTTTAGGCTTACCCTAAGATATAAGTCTCCTGCTTCCCCTCCTCTCTCCCCCATGTGTCCTTTGCCCGGAACTTTTAGTATCTCGCCGTCATCTGTACCCTGAGGAACCTTTACCTTAATAACACTATGCTTGGCTACTCTTCCCCTTCCTCCGCAGGAAGGACACGGATTTTTTACTATGAATCCTCTGCCTTTACATACAGAACAAGGTCTAGGGAAGTTGAATATACCGCTTATTCTCCTACCGGTACCTTCACAGGCATGACACACTACTTTTTCCATTTGCCCCATGTAGCCTTTGCCTTCGCAGGAAGGACAGTCCATCCACCTTTCGTACTCTATCTCTTTTTCACACCCAAAGGCTGCCTCTTCAAGGGAGAGCTCAAGTTTTAGCCTTATATCTGCACCTTTTTTGGGTTTTGGTGCTCTTCTCATACCCTGCCATATGCTCTCTAAAAATTCCTGTATATACTCCATAAAGTCCTTGTACTTTTTCTCATCACCTGTTGTTAGGATGCTATCGTACTGCTTTCTCCTTTCTTGGTCAGAAAGCACATGATAGGCTTCGTTTATCTCTTTGAACTTTTCCTCAGCATCTTCTTCAGAACTAACATCTGGATGGTACTGTCTGGCAAGCCTTCTGTAAGCTCTCTTTATTTCATCAATTGTAGCGTCTCTACTTACTCCCAATATCTGATAGTAATCCTTTATGCGCATTCTTTTTAATTTATTTCACTTTGGAGGTCTGAAGGCTTTGATCTTTTTTTCGTCTGTAGTTATGTAAGGTCCACCTATGAGGTCTATACAGTAAGGCACTGCGGGAAAAACCGCATCTAAACAAACCTTAATGGACTGTGGCTTTCCCGGTAGGTTTATTATTAGAGTTTTACCTCTTATCCCTGCTAATTGTCTTGAGAGTATAGCTGTAGGCACTTGTGCCAAAGACACGCTTCTCATAAGCTCTCCAAAGCCGGGTAAGATCTTTTCACAAACTGCCTGCGTTGCCTCAGGGGTGACATCCCTAGGTGCTGGACCAGTACCTCCAGTAGTGAGTATAAGACAACAGTTCTCCACATCAGACATGTGTATAAGAGCACCTTCTATAATATCCCTTTCATCAGGAACGATCCTGTAGATCACCTCAAAGGGTGAGGTTAAAACTTCGTTAAGGTAATCTATGATGTACTTACCGCTTATATCTTCATACTCGCCTCTACTTGCTCTGTCTGATATGGTAAGCACTCCTATCTTAGCTTTCTCCTGCATGGAAAAGATTATACAAAAATCACTTGAGAAGATCCATCACCTTCTTTATACTTACCCTCATTCTCTCAAAAGCTTCCGCAAGCTTTCCTATCTCGTCATCTGACTTGATGTCAACAGGCTCATCTACATTACCCTTAGCTATTTCTTCCGCCTTTCTTTCTAACTTTTCCACAGGCTTAAAGACTAGTCTGTCAAGGGAAAAGAGTATAAAGAGAGTCAGAGCTAAAAAGAGACCAAAAATGAATAGCCCTCTGTACAGACCCGTTAACTGAGCTTTTAATATGGTTGATTCAAAAGGCACAAATACCATGACAGCGCCCTGAACCTTTCCCACTTCCCAGTTAAGATCGTGCTGAGGTTTGTATAAAGTCTGAATTACTTTTGGCATGTTCTGCACCTGACCGTGGCACCTCAAACAGCTTGCATCTGGCACCACTGCGGATGCATAAACAAAGTACCTCTCCCCTTTGTAGTTTGTTATATCAGAGTACTCTTTATTCCCAGTGTTTCTCATAAAGACTATAATTTTGGCTTCAAGCTCATTGGGTTCGTCCTTAGGGTTTAGAGGATTAAAAGCTACCTGTCTTAGTGCAAAGTTAGGCATCTCTTCGCTCACTTTTTTGAAGATAGATGCAGTGAAAAAGCTCGAAGATTGGGCTTCAAGTATAAAGTCCTCTTTGGAACAACCGCTTGCCAAAATTTCGTCAATTTTAGGTCTTAGTATGCTTCTTACATACTCTCTTGATGCTTTGGTAAAGGTCATGGCAGTTTTTATTTTCTCCTTTGTGGTATCTTTGGCTTGATCCACGGAGTTTTGGTAAGAGTAAAAACCCACCGCTAAACCTGAGGCTATGCCTATAACTAAGATGGGAAGACCTACTTTCCACCTTATACTTTTTGGCAAAGGCAGTTTCATTCCACAACCCTCCTTACTTTTTCTAAAAACCTATTTGCGTGCATACTATCTGGAATCTCTCTATACAGCACATCTATAAGTTTTTTGAGATCTTCCTTCTTCATGCTCCTTTCCGTATAACCTCTGTCCTTCAGTATTTTATTCCAAAGTAGTGGCCCTATGGGTCCTATCTCCTCAATAAAGTGCGTCTTTACAGCATTTACCTTTTCCTCTTCAAGGTATTCTTGTTCTGTACCTTCGTAAAACTCCACCTGTATGGGTGAAGGGGACTCCTTTACATCAAGACTGTAAAGGGAAAAGTTATTTTTAGTACCGGGAGCTATACCATGGCTTGTTGTGTCTATCTGGTCCATGTTATGCAAAAGCTTTAAGAGAGAAGCACCACGATAAAAGAATTCATATAACCTTTCACCACTATAGAGGAATAGATCAAGAAGTGCACTTAATTTTCTGTTACTTATTTCTTTCCTGAAAAGAGTAAGCTCTTCTTCACTGGCAACGGTTCCTTCTCTTTCCTTCTTGAGCGTGCTCATGGAGGATATGATCAGAGGAAGCTCAGGTTCTGTTACATAAACTGCCACATAGCTATCGTCCCTTTGTATCTCTACTTTCTGAAGGTTGCTTGAGGTATAAAGGTTATGGTGGTAAGAGCATATAGGAAGACCTTTTTGGAACATAAGCATAAAGGTGAACCTTTCCCTGTTGCACATGATGAGATATCCGTCTATATGAGACCTCTTTATCTGTTCCATGAGTTTGTATATGTCAATGTGCGAAAGCTTAACACACGCAAGGAACTCCTGACCATAACCTGCAAAGTTGTAAGGGCTTGGTGGTGCGTTATACTGGTGTTTGAATATGAGCAGATTAACCACAGGCACCTGATAGAAGGATACGCTACCTTCTGTGTTTTTGGGTTCGTAGTTTTGTGCTGTTATCTCCCTTCTTGTCCCATCTCTATCTATACTTACACCCCATAAAAAATCTCCTTCTGTATAAAGTAAGTAATCGTCCGAGTTCCAATAAGATATCTTGAAATACCCGGATAGTTTTTTGTGCGCTACTTCCTGCATTAAGTTTTTCAGGTCTACAGTCTCTAAGCTAAGGTCCTTATAAAGAGCTATCTTTTGCATACTTGAACACCAATATGTTCTTAATGGCTTTTACAAAAGTCTCTAATACACCTCTACCTTCTATGGCTACCGCTTCTACAAAGTCCGCATCCCAAGGGTTATACATCATCTGCATCTCTTCTATTGGCATGGCATCTGGAAGGTCTCTTTTGTTGTACTGAACTACCACTGGAAACCTCATGAGGTCTTCTCCTTGCTCTTTCAACACCGCTGCTGTTTCCCTCATCACCAGAAAATTGACCTGTTTTCTTTCTATACTGCTGTCTACTACAAAAACCAGTCCGTCAACACCTTTCATAATGACCTTTCTGAGTGGGTGAAGTCTAAACTGTCCGGGTGTGGTCAAGATCTTCACATCTACATTTACTCCATCTATGTCTATACTGCTTACAAACATCTCTACAAAAAGTGTTCTCTGCTCGTCCGTTTCCATACTCACAAAATCCCCCTTAGCTATGCCCTTATCTTTAAGAATTTCGTATAGCTTTTTCACATTGGTGCTTTTACCTGCTAAGCTTGAACCAAAATAAACAAGCTTTAGCTTCATGCCCCTATGATCCTGTTTAATTTTTCCTCAAGAGTTTTCACATCCACCTTTATCTTTTTGGCAGGTAAGAGTTTTATATTAGAAAAAATTTCCTCAAGCTCTTGAGATGCTTCTCTCAAAAATAGTCTAACGCTTCCTAATGCAACCCCTTTATCCACTAATATGCCTATGAGGAATCTGGGTTTTATAGCTTTTATTATCACATCAACCTTTCTACCTTCAAACTGTAGAAGGTCAAGTTCCTCTATAGAGAGCATTTTGGACATCTCTGAAGCAGCTCCAAATATACCGCTCATGAGGCTTGCTATAAATTCCGACCTATCTTCCGCAGTTTCTTTACCCTTTATGTCTACAATTCTGCCTGCATCATCGCTTAGAACTACTATGTGAGCGGATGTTTTGGAAATAAGATTTTCAAGAATTCTACTGATCTTATTTTTTATACTGTCTTCTATCTCGTACTCTATAAGATCAAGTTCCATAGCTTCCCCCTTTCCATTAAAAGTTTATATCTTTACGCTTGTTTTAGTGTAGATATTTTTTCTCTAAGTTCTGGGTAGAGAGGGAACTCCTCGCACATCTCTATAACTTCTTGCCTTACCTGATTGATTACCTTTTCATCTGTTATGTTCTTTATGACTTTGGATATAAGCTTGGCTATTCTTCTCATTTCATCTTCTCTCATACCTCTGGTAGTCATTGCTGGAGTACCTATTCTTATACCGCTAGTCTTTACTGGAGGTAATGGATCAAAGGGAACTGCGTTTTTATTAACAGTTATGTTAGCTCTACCAAGCGCCTCTTCTACTTCTTTACCCGTAAGGCCTGTATTTCTTAGATCCAAAAGTACTATGTGGCTATCTGTTCCTCCAGAGACCACCTTGAAACCTTCTTTCATAAACTCTTCAGCCATAGCTCTGGCATTGGCTATAACCTGCTTTGCATACTCTTTAAAGTCTTCACTCATAGCTTCTTTGAAGGCTACAGCCTTGGCTGCTATAACATGCATGAGAGGTCCACCCTGAATTCCCGGGAATACTGACTTATCTATGTCTTTTGCGAACTCCTTTTTACAGAGAATAAACCCGCTTCTTGGTCCGCGCAAAGTCTTGTGAGTGGTAGAGGTTATAAAGTGAGCAAAGGGTACCGGATTGGGATACACACCGCCCGCTACTAAGCCTGCATAATGTGCCATATCCACCATAAAGTAAGCACCTACGCTATCCGCTATTTCTCTCATCTTCTCCCAGTCTATAACTCTGGGGTATGCGGATGCACCACCTATGATGAGCTTGGGTTTGTGCTCTTTTGCTATTTTGTACATGCTATCGTAATCTATGGTTTCCGTTTCTGGATGCACACCGTAGTAGACTGCGTTGTATATTTTCCCTGAAAAGTTGACCTTAGCGCCGTGAGTAAGGTGTCCACCGTGTGCTAGATCCATGCCCATTATGGTATCCCCTGGCTTTAACACTGCCATGTAAACCGCCATGTTTGCCTGACTGCCCGAGTGAGGTTGTACATTGGCATGCTCTGCACCAAAAAGTGCCTTTGCTCTTTCTATAGCTAAGTCTTCCACTATGTCCACGAACTCACAACCACCGTAATACCTTTTGTGGGGAAGGCCCTCTGCATACTTATTGGTCATTACAGAACCTTGCGCTTCCATAACCGCAAGAGAAGTAAAGTTTTCTGAAGCGATAAGCTCAAAATGGTAGAACTGTCTTTCGTATTCTTTTACTATAGCCGAATAAACTTCTGGGTCTGTATTAAACAGATGTCTCATTTTTCCTCCGTAAAAAATATTATATAAAAAGTAAACAAGAAGGAAGGCGCTGAAAAAAAGTAGAAGGAAAACCAAGTAAACTCGCAAAAATAGACTTTTCATATCTTAAGTATGTATCCCAATCCCTTCACTGTTTTTATATATCTACCGTGGGGATCTATCTTTTTTCTCAGCCTACTTATCAGTACTTCTATTATTCCCATCCGTATAACTTCTGGGCTATGTAAGTTTTAGACATTACTTTGTTGGAATTCAAAGCAAGGAGCATGAGAAGTTTCAGCTCCATGACTACTTCATAAGAATTAGATTTTTCCTTTACATACTCTTGGGCTATAAGTCCGTTAGAAACCCAGTCAACAAAAAACCTTCCTCTTCTAATCCTTTTTTGAGAAGTCTTCCTAAGGCTTTATCATCTTCTACTAATAAAAGCCTCATAATGTTTTAATTTTAAGCCTTGAATTTCGCAAAGAAAAATGTTATAATTATTAATAAGCTACCTGACAGGTCTTTTTTGTGGCCATGAGGGTAGCACAGGTAGGTCCCCTCATTTACCAAATACCTCCGGAAAAGTACGGGGGCACCGAACTTGTAGTTTATAACATTATAAAAGGTCTCAAAGAAGAGGGTATAGACTGCACACTTTTTGCCTCGGAAGGTTCAAAAGTAGAGGGTCAAGTTATACCCATATGCCCTCCCCTTGGCTGGAAAGATGAACAGAAAATAGCTTACTACGAATATTTGGAAGCTTGCCATGTGCTTTCAAGACAAGAAGAATTTGACATCATACACATCCACTTTTACCCACACAACCCCCAATGGTTTTTTTCACTCCCTCTTTTCAAAAAGCCAGTGATCTTTACTATACACTCTCTATTAGAAGGCTTTTCCAAACTTTATAGAAAGTTTCCTCATTTGGCACATGCACCAATGATATCTATATCCAACAACCAAAGAGAGCCTTTACCTTTTGCTAATTACATAGCAACAGTTTATAACGGTATAGATGTAAAGCTATTTCCCTTCCAAGATAAAAAGGAAGACTTTTTGGTGTTCGTAGGAAGAGCTACTTACGAAAAAGGTGTTGCAGAAGCCATACAGATAGCTAAAATTCTCGGAAAAAAGCTTTATTTGATAGTAAAAGTAGATACACCGCAAGAAGAAGAGTATTTCTCAAAATACATAAAACCCCACATAGATGGCAGAAACATAGTTTTTCTCGGAGAGTTAAGTTTTGAAGAAAAGGTAGAATACTTGAGTAAGGCATCTGCCTTTATATTCCCTATGCAGTGGAGGGAACCCTTTGGCTTAGTTATGATAGAAGCTATGGCTTGTGGAACACCTGTCTTCGTTGCGGACAGAGGCTCCGCAAAAGAAGTGGTTCTTCATGGGAAAACGGGTGTTTTGATAAAAGCAAGGAAAAAACCACGCTTTATGGACGAAGAACTTATACGCTCTTTCGTAAAAGCATACAAAAAGTATGCAGACAAAATAGATCCCAAAGATTGTAGAAGGCATGTTGAAGAAAACTTCACTTATCAAAAAATGGTAAAAGACTATCTACAGGCATATCAAAAAGTCATTGAAAATTGGGAAACAATAAGGCAAAAGATACTCCATAATAGTCCATCTGTAATACTTAACAAACTTTAGTATCCACTTTAAAAAACTTGTAGAGGTAAAGACATGGACTGGATATTTTTTATACTTGGCTTAATGCCTTATCTCTTGGAAATGTACTTTTTGAGGTATGCACTTATGTATAAAAAACCAGAACCAAAAAAACTTATTGATGAGCCTTTTGTGAGCATACATGTACCCATACATAAAGAGCCACCAGATGTAGTAATAAGCACCCTTGAAAGCTTAAAGAAACAAGAGTATAAAAACTACGAGGTGCTCGTTCTTGTCAATAACACACCCGAGAACGCCCTTAGAAAGCCTATAAAGGATTACTGTGAAAAAGAAGGCAGGATTTTTAAGTATCACTATATAGAGACCGCAGGCTACAAAGGAGGAACACTTAACAAAGCCATGAGCTTATCCCATCCCAAAACAGAAATAATAGGAGTGGTTGATAGTGATTATCGTGTATGTTCAGATTTTATAAGAAAAGGTGTCTCTTATTTCAATGACGAGATAGCCATTGTGCAGTTTCCTCAAGATTACAGAGACTTTCCAAAGACACTCTTTTACAAAGCCATGTATCTTTCTTATAGATACTTCTTTGCGGTGATAATGAGGATGTGTCATGTGTTAAGCGCAGTTGCTTTTATGGGAACCGTGGGTTTTATAAGGAAAAAATCCATAAAAGAAACAGGTGAATGGAGCGAACAGATAATAACAGAAGATAGTGAGATGGGTCTTAGGATGAATTTAAAAGGATTTAAAGGTGTATATGTGGATGAGAGTGTGGGAAAAGGTTTGATGCCTTTCACATGGTTTTCTTGTAGAAAACAAAGATTCAGGTGGGCTTATGGGAATGCTCAAACTCTACTAAAGCACTTTACCGCTTTGATTTTTACAAAGAAGCTAAATTTTAAACAAAAAGTAGCCTTCTTCATACAGAACACCGTTTGGCATACACCCCTTATCTATTCTTTGATTTTTACCTATGCAGGTGGATTGCTTAGTTTTTTAGGCGCAGGTTTGTTAACGGGTTTTTTAGTTTCAAGGCTTTATAGCTTCATGTGGATTTTCAGAAAGATAGATGGACTAACCTTTTCTGAATCTGTCTTAGCTTTAGTATTTTACTTCTCACTGTTTTTTCCGATGAGTTATGCACCTATAAGAGTTTTAGTGCCCATTGATATCTCCTTTTATAGGACTCCAAAATCCAGAGAAAGAGAAAAAGCACTTTATATTGGTGAAATTTTATTATTTTTTCTAACATTTGCTGAACTCTTAATATGTATAATTGAAAAAAGATGGATAGGTGTTTATGTTTGTCTTTTATCCATCTTACTCTTTTTATGTTTTCTCTGGGTTTATAAGCAGTCTAAGGTTTCTACCCTCCCATGATCTCCTTTTCTTTTGCTTCTGTCAACTGATTTATCTGTTCTATGTACTTATCAGTAAGTTTTTGAAGTTTTTCTAAACCTCTCTTTATTTCGTCCTCTGATATACCTTCAAGCTCTTCTATAGTCTCTTTTGCATCTTTGCGAATGTTCCTTACCGCTACCCTTGCCTCTTCAGCCATTTTGTGCAAAAGTTTTACTAGTTCTTTTCTCCTTTCCTGAGTAAGAGGTGGTAGGGTTATTCTCAGCGTATTTCCCTGCCTTTGTGGGTTTAGGTTGAGTTCTTCCATTATGGCTTTTTCTATACTGGATACCGCGTTGGCATCCCAAACCTGCACAACTATTTGGTTAGCTTCTGGCACAGATATATTACCTAACTGTTTGAGAGGAACCTTGGAACCGTAATACTCTACCTTTAGCTCTTCCACAAGTGATGTACTTGCCCTTCCTGTTCTTAGTCCTGCTATCTCGTTTTTGAAGTGTTCCACGCTCTTTTTCATGTCCTTTTCCATCTGTTTGAGTATATCTTCTATCTCCTGTAGCATGACTTTACCCCCAAAGACTTCATTTTCGGAACCTTGGGCATTTTTGTTATTATACCACTTTTAAAAAATCCAGCGTTCTTTGGTTCTGTTGATTTTTCATGAAAAATTCATGCTTTGGGTATATAATAAACTTCAGCAATAATAAAGGAGGTAGTAAAATGAGGAAGTCTATACTTCTTTCCTTAGCACTCTTAGGCAGTGTAGCCTTTGCGGAAGAGAGTCCAGAGAAGAGTCTTGATCCGTGTGGTAGCCCCAAGGAAGTTTACAGTAAGTATCTTTTAGACAAGTGTTATAAGGGGTACTTTAATGCTATAATGGAATCAAAGAGGAAGTCAGAAGAGGCTTTAAACAAAGCTAACGAAGCTTTGAATAAGGTAAACGACCTTGAGGGGAGGGTTAACAAGCTTGAAGGTATAGCGGATGATCACGAAAAGAGAATAAGAGCATTGGAGGGTAGAAAAGTAGAAGGAGTCAAAGGTGAATGGCAACTCGAGGAGGTAGGAGCGGTCTACTTTGATTTTGATAAGTTCAACATAAAAAAGTCTCAGGAAAAAAGGCTTGATGAAATAGTGGACAAGATAAAGTCTGATGCCAGAGAGGTGCTCGTAGTGGGTTTTGCAGATACAAGAGGTTCAAGTAAGTACAACTTTGATCTTTCTACACACAGAGCGCAGATGGTAGCATCTTATCTTGCAAAGAAAGGTGTTGACATAGGAAGGATAAGAATCGCATCTTACGGTAAGGAAGTTGCCAAGATGATAAGCCCCAAGTACGCAGAGCAAAGAGTAGTTAGAATCTACTTCATTAAGTGATCTTTTATTCTCCTTATGCCCTCCCTGAGGGCATTTTCTTCCTTTGTATAAGATATCCTTACGAATTTTGTGGTGTTATTCTTACCAAAATCAATACCGGGAGTGAGAGCCACCTTAGCCTCCTTTAGAAGTTCTTTACAGAACATAAAGGAGTTTTCGGTGTATTTACTCACATCTGCCCATATATAGAAAGCTCCCTGAGGTTTTACCGGTATTCGGAAGACATCTTTTAATCCTTCGTAAAGGATGTCCCTTCTTTTTCTAAAGGTTTCTCTTACGCTCTTTAAGTAAGTGTAATCAAAGGCTCCAAGAGCGGAGTACTGGCTTAATGCAGGGGCAGATATAAACACATTTTGTATGACTCTTTCTGCTTTCTGTAGCATATCTTCTGGTAAGATCATCCAACCCAATCTAAAACCGGGCATGCAAAACCATTTAGAGAAACCATTTATAACTATAGCTCTGTCCCAAAATTCAAGAGCGGTGTGCTCCTCCTGCTGGTAAGAAAGTCCGTGATAAACCTCGTCTGATATAAAGTAGATACCTCTTTCTTGGCAGTATCCTACGAGCGTAGAGAGTTCTTCTTTGGTGTATAAGGTTCCAGTGGGGTTATTAGGTGATGATATGTGAAGAGCCTTTATATCTTCATAATCTTTAAGGGCATCTACACTCAGTGTAAACCTACTTTTTTCGTCAACGGGTACAAAAACAGGTGTTATATCAAGAAGATAAGCAAAGTTTTTGTAGCACGGGTAAGATGGGTCTGGTAGGATGATCCTGTCCCCTGCGCTCATAATGATAGCATAAGCAACTAAAAAGGCCCCGGAACTTCCTGGGGTAATTACCACACGGTTAGGGGATACATTTAGCTTATACTTTGTGTAGTAATGCTCTGCTATTTTTTCCCTTAGTTCCCATATACCCAAGCTGGGTGTGTAGAAGTACTTCCTTTCCCTAATGGCTCTCTCAAGGTGGTCAAAAACTGCCGGTGGTGGGTCAAGGTCTGGTTCTCCTATCTCCATATGCACCACATCATCCATACTTATGGCTTCTTTGAATATGTCCATTACCACAAAGGGGCTTATTTTATCCGCTCTTTGCATACTTAGAAGGTAAAATTATACTATGCTTTTTTTTCTTATAGTTTTATTCCCCATCATGGCTCTATCAAAAGTTTTTATTATCTCCAACTATCCCCTTCCCAAAAACAACATAGAAAAGGTCATAAATGAAGATAACTATCTGGACATAGTAGAAGTGATCAAACATATAGAAGGTATAAAAGATGTTTCTATTAAGAAAGAAGGAGAGGACACTTACATATACATAGAAAGATACCCTATCCTCAAAAAGGTCATCATAAAAGGTAATTTATCCCTCTGGAAGGATACCATAATGAGCAGGTTAGGGCTTTACAAAGGTATGCCTGTTAAAGATATCAGCAAAGAGAGCATACAGGAAAGACTCAAAAAGCTTTACAGAGATGAGGGCTTTCTTGATGTAAAGGTAGCTGTAACTTTTGAGACTTCTCAAGACGGATATATTTACCTTTACATAAGTATAGAAGAAGGGGACATTTACTTCACCGGAGGTGGAATTTACGAAGGTGCAACCTTTAAGAGTGATAAGCTCAGCAGAGCTATTCAAATAGTTAAGGGGCGTGTAGCTAAAGAGAGCCAGTTTGAAGAAAAAGTATTTGCTCTGCAAGATTTTTACATGGATGAGGGATACTTGGACAGTTTTGTGTACTTCAAGGGTATAAGGAAAGAAAGAACCAAAGGGCCCTTTTTTAGCGTACTCTTTCCTGTAGATGATAGCATAGAGAAAAAGCCTACTAGGATAGTGGGATCTCTTTTAGAAGGCTTTTCTAACCTTTTTAGACATCCGGTAGGGACGTTCAAAGCTATTTCCGGCAGGGGGCACATAGCCTATCCCATCTTTAACATCATTGAAGGAAATAGGTACAGCATAAACTTTGAAGGAGCAGTTTTTTTTAGTCATGAACAGCTCCTTAACATTTCTGGACTGAAAGAAAAAGGTGTGGATATTTTTTCCCTTGAAGAAGCAAAAGAAAATATAGAGTCTGCATACAGAAAGAAGGGTTTTTTTGATGTAAATGTATCTTACAAAGCTATGGGAAATAGTGTGTTCTTTTATATCAAAGAAGGTCAAAGATACACAGCCTTTTTAGAGGATACGGAATTTCCTTACGACGAAGATAAAATAAGCTCCATCTTAGAAGAAAGGTTAAATAGACTCAAAGAGGAAGGATACACACTTGCAGAAGGCTCTTTTAGTCTAAATTTGGACAAAGAAAAAAAGGAAGCTTATGTGAAGCTTGTTATAAACAAAGGTAAAAGGCAGATCCTGAGAAAGATCCTTTATCAAGGCGATGATAAAAAACTCGCAAAAATTTTCAGACAGTATAATGACATACTGCCAGCCATATACGACACCCACATTATAGAAAAACTGAACCTTGATATAAAGAAATACTTACAGGAAATGGGCTACATGGAGGGGGACTTTGATACTAATGTATCCATTGACGAATCTGTGGACAGTGTTTATTACACCTACACCTACACAGTAAGTAAAGGACCAAGGTACAGGTTGGGGCAGGACATATATTACGGCTATTTACACACAAGTCCTAAGGAGCTTGCTTACATGACCGTAAAAGATGAGTTTTACTCTGAAAAAGACACAGATAGAACAATCAACAACTTCATATCCAGCGACTTATTCAGTGGTGTAAAAATAGACACTTTTCTTGACAGAGGGGCAAAAAAGGTCCATAGACTCATACAGTTAGCGGAAGATAAAAGGGGTATCTACGACATATCTTTGGGTTATAACACACAAGAGAAGGTGGTTTTAGACACCTTCTTAGGATGGAAAAATCTGTTGGGAATAGGTTTAAACACAAATTTTCGCTACAGAAGAACTGGTAAAAGAGAACTCTACAGCTTGGATATATCTGACAACTTTTTATTTACAAGAAAGCTTTGGTTAAGAACTTCCCTTTTTAACAATTATGAAGAACACCTTAACTACACCCTTACATCAAAGGGTATAAGCTCAAGCGTTGGATACAGGATAACGGATAATACATCTGTAGGTATCACACTATCAAGGACTACAAATTCCGCTTTGGGTGAAGTGGTAGACTTGTACAAGTACGGAGTATTTTTACTAAGAGAGTACAAGGACAACCTATTCTCACCAAAAAGGGTACACTACGACAGTATAACTCTAAGTAGGGCGGTAGGTGATAGAGAGTATACAAAGTTTGAGCTTTCAACCTTTTATCTGATACCACTAAGAAGAGGTATAAACCTTAGCTTTAAAGTTGCAGGAGGATATGTGGGAAAATCAGCACCCGTTTTTGATAGGTTCTTTCTGGGAGGATTAAGAGATCTTAGGGGCTACAGTTTTGAAAGTGTTGGACAACCCAGTGGTGGAAGGTACTATACCTTTGGAAGGTTAGAGCTTGAATTTCCTATAAAGAGTCCTCTTGTGGTTATAGCTTTTGCAGATGTGGGAAATGTGGGAGACAAACTTTCCCATGCTATAAGAAACCCCAAGAAAGATGTTGGCGCGTCTGTGGGTATAAAGACACCTGTAGGACCCATCAGGTTTGATGTAGCCTTTCCTCTTGAAAGAGACATACCCAAAAGGCTTAGACTGTATCTATCTGTGGGATATTATTACTGATAAGCTGTCTTAGGTAAGCTATTAGCTCGTCTCTTAGGTCTTCCCTTTGGAGTGCAAAATCAAGAACAGTTTGTATGTATCCAATAGGTGTTCCTGTATCGTAAACCCGCGCATCTATCTTTATGGCATAAACAGCTTCGTCCTCAAGAAGTAGCCTTATGGCGTCTGTTAGTTGTATCTCACCACCTTTTCCAGGGGGCGTGATCTTGAGCTTTTCAAATATTCTTGGAGTGAACAAGTATCTGCCTACTATGGCAAGGTTTGAAGGTGCTTCCTGTTGTTTTGGCTTTTCCACAAGGTCATCTATAATGTATATATCCTTTTCTATGTGCCTCCCGTTTACTATACCGTACTTGGAGATGTCCTTTGTATCTACTTCAAAAACAGCTATTACGCTCTTACCAAAGCGATTGTATACTTCTATCATCTTCTCCAATACATTCCTTTCGTCCTTAACTATAATGTCTCCCAAAGCGACTACGAAAGGTTCATAACCTACTACCGGTTCCGCGACTAAAACCGCATGACCCAAACCCAACTGTTCCTTCTGTCTTATGTATATAGGGTTTATTAACCTGCTTATTTCCATTATACTCTTTAAAAGTTCAGTTTTTCCACACTGTTCCAAATGCTTTTCCAAATCCGTGTTTATGTCAAAGTGGTGTTCTATTGGTCTTTTGTGTCTTCCTGTTACAAAGATTACATTCTCAATGTTTGCAGACAGGCACTCTTCAACAATAAACTGTATCACTGGCTTGTCTATTATGGGAAACATCTCCTTGGGCATCGCTTTGGTAGCCGGTAAGAATCTCGTTCCCCATCCTGCTACTGGAAGAACTGCTTTTCTCACTTGCATTTTACTATACCCCCTAAAATTAATATAATACATACTTCAAATTGAGCATATAATAAAGAGTTATGGAGGAAAAATTTAAAGAATCAGAAGAGGTAAGAAAACCAGAGGTAGTAGAAGAGAGCATATGGGTAGCGGGAGAGGCGGTAAAGAAAGCTCCAAAAATGTACGGTGTACCTACAGGCGTAGAAGGACTTGATGAACTTTTCTTTACCGCAGAAGTTCAGGGAGGTAAAGTAATAAAAAAACCCTTAGGTGGCATACCGGCGTATTCAGTTACGAACATAACGGGCGTTTCTGACACGGGTAAAACTCTTATAGCGGAACAGTACACTATAACTCAAGCAAAAAGAAACGAACCTGTGGCTTTTATAACTGTTGAGGCACCTGCGCCCTTTGTGAGTGTTGGGTTGCGTGAAAGGGCAAAGGCCATGGGTGTGGATTTTGAAAGTGTGCAGGATAGAATAATTCTTATAGATGCGGCAAGCCACGCAAAGTTAAGAGAAAACATCCCAGACTTACTTGCTACCTTAGCGTATGCCATAAAAACATATAAGGTAAGACATGTAGTGATAGACTCGGTTACGGGTTTGTATGAAGCAAAAGAGATGATGGCAAGGGTGATAGTAAGACAACTTTTTAACTTCATGAAAAAGTGGTATCAGACAGCTATATTTATATCACAAAAGAGGAGTGGACACGAGGAACTGACTGCGGAGGCGGCTGGTGGTTATGCGGTAAGCCACATAGTGGACTGTTCTATGGTGCTTTCTAAGGAACTGATCCTTACTCAGGCACAGTCAAAGATATACAAAAAACCTGTAGGAGAAATAGTCAGGCTTTTCCGGATAGATGGTTGTAGGCTTTGCGGACACGATACGAGCACACACTTTATGGAGATAACAGAGCTGGGTCTTGTGAAAATAGGTCCTGTCCTTTCTGCGGGATGATGTATCGCGTAAAAGCTTGTGGGATAACCCATAGAGGAAATATAAGAGAAAAAAATGAGGATGCTTTGCTTATAAACGACAAACTCATTCAGGAAGAAATGATGAGCTTCCCCTTATGCGTAGAGGAAGAAAAGGATTACTTTCTGTTTGCGGTTGCAGATGGATTGGGGGGGCACGCGTGCGGTGAAAGGGCAAGCCTCATGGTTCTCAAGACTCTTATGGAGGAAAAACCCAACTCTGCAGAAAGTATTAACATGGCTTTGCATAAAGCAAGAGATAACCTTGAAGCCTTTGCAAAACAAAATCCTGATTATTACGGTCTTGGTTCTGCGTTGGCCGGTCTTGTCCTTACTCAGAAGGATACCATAGTGTTCAATGTGGGAGACTGCAGAGTTTACGGCATAAAGGACAATAAGGTGGAAAAGCTTACTCAAGATCACACGGAAGTAGAAAGATTAGTCAAGCTTGGCTATATTACGGAGAATCAAGCCAAACAACATCCCCACAGGCATATGCTTACTTCTGCACTTATCGGTTCTTCTTCCTTTAGGGAGTTTGAGGTTTTTATAAAGAGCATAAAAAATTACAAAAGTTTTCTCATATGCTCTGATGGACTTTGGGAGCTTGTGGAAGATTACGAACTGGCATTACCGCCTTCTGAGCTAATGAGTGTGGCCCTTTCAAGAACCGCCACGGACAACATAACTCTAATAAGGGTTGATATTCTATGAAAAGGCTTTTATTAATACCGCTTCTTTTTGTTATGAGCTGTGCAAAGGCTATTGATTTTGGCTCGCTTATTCTTCCGGAAGAGGAAGAGCTGCGCATAGGAAAAAGCTACATCCCTTATGCCATAGAAGAGAGCGACGGTCTATATCCGGACAAAAGAGTACAAGAATATGTCAAAAGCGTTGGCATGAGCATAGCCAAACACACGCCCAGAAGGCTGCCCTATGAGTTTTTTGTGGTGAATTCGGACACAGTTAACGCCTTTGCTCTTCCGGGAGGACCTGTATTTATCACGAGGGGACTTTTGCTCAAGCTAAATAACGAGAGTGAGCTTGCAGGAGTGTTGGGACACGAGCTTGGACACATAAACGCGAGGCATCATGCAAAGTTTTTAGAAAAGATGTACGCTATAAACCTGCTCTATAACATAAGTTCTGTTCTTTTGGCTGATAAGCCTTACGCTCAGGCACTTTTGCAGTTTGGTCAAGTGGGAGGTCAGCTTTTGGCTCTTAAGTTTAGCAGAGATCAGGAAAGACAAGCAGATGAACTTGGGGTTGTGTATGTGCTAAAAGCTGGGTATGACCCAAGAGGACTGTTGGGTGTTTTTGAAACTTTCAAGAATATGGAAAGGACAAATGTTCCCGAATGGCTCCAAACACATCCCCTTCCTCAAAGTAGAATAGAGGATGTCCAAAGAGAGATAGAAAACATAAAGCCCTCAGGAAGCCTCATATACGATACAGACGAGTTTCAAAACATTAAAAAGCTTTTGAAACAAACAGAGAATTCTTACAGAGAGTTTTACGCAGGCAAAAAAGCTTATCAGCAGAAGAATTACTCCATCGCCCTTTCTCACTTCATGAGAGCAGTAGAACTTTACCATGATAACTACGAAGCGCGCCTTTACATAGCTTATATACTTGCAAAGGAAGGCAATATATCACAAGCACTTAGACAAGTTCAGACTGCTTACTCTATAGTGCCTGAAGTTTTCTCTACAAACTATGTTTATGGTTTTGTGCTTTTCAAGATGGGAAGATACTCAGAATCCGTACAAAGACTTGAGAGGGCCAAAAAGTTTATACCTGATCATGCAGACACTTACTATTACCTTGGTAGGGATTACGAAGCCTTAGGAGACATTTCAAAAGCAGTATACCACTACAAGACTGCTTTGGAGCTGTCCCAAGGTAAAGCAGAATGGTCAAAAGATGCTCAAGAAAGGCTCAGAAGATTACAAAACATGTGATAGAATTTTAAGATGATCTAGATCACAGGAGGTGCGCAATGACCGCCAAGCTGATCTTTAACACTCAGGATCACAAAGTAGCCTTCTACGAAGAACTTACACCAGCAAGTGCGGTGCAGGCAAATCAGTACCTTATAATCCACAAAGGTGAGGGCATGCTATTGGATCCCGGAGGACACAAGGTATTCCCTAAGCTCCTCTCGGACATATCCATACTTATACCTACAGGAAACATAAAGTACATACTCCTGTCTCACCAAGACCCTGACATAGTGGCTTCTATAAATGGCTGGCTTATGACAACAAAAGCTTATGCGTACATATCCAAGCTTTGGACAAGATTTCTACCTCACTTTGGTCTTGACTCTCAACTGGAGGAAAGGGTTATTCCTATAGATGACAGTGGTACCAAGCTGAACCTAAACGGCTGTGAACTTCTAATATTGCCAGCTCACTTTCTGCACTCTCCGGGTAATTTTCAGGTATACGACCCATGTTCAAAGATCCTATTTTCCGGAGACTTAGGGGCTTCTTTGGGACAGGATTACTTTTTTGTGGAGGATTTTGAGACGCACATAAAGTATATGGAAGGATTTCACAAAAGGTATATGGCAAGTGGAAAGATCCTAAGGTTCTGGGTGAATATGGTAAGACAGCTTGATGTTGAGATGATAGCTCCTCAGCATGGAGCTATATTTAAAGGAAGAGAGATGGTGGGCAGGTTTCTTGAATGGCTTGAAAACCTTGAGGTGGGTGTTGATCTTATGACGCAAGATAAGTACAAATTACCCGTGTGAGTGAACTTAGCATGATGATCATAGCTGGTCCTTGTGTGATAGAAAGTGAAAAGGTAGTTTTTCAGGTTGCTGAAGAGTTAAAACGCCTCTCTGAGATTTACCCTGAGTTTTCTTTTGTCTTTAAGTCTTCTTTTGACAAAGCAAATAGGTCTTCAATAAGGTCATACAGAGGTCCGGGGCTTGAGAAGGGTCTAAAAATACTCCAAAAAGTAAAAGAGGAGCTGGGACTTAGGATCACCACGGATGTACACGAAACTTGGCAGGTGGAACCCGTTGCGCAGATAGTGGATATAATACAGATACCTGCATTCCTAAGCAGGCAGACAGACCTTTTAGTAAAGTCAGCGCAGACGGGGAAGCCTGTGAATGTAAAGAAGGGACAGTTTTTAGCACCTTGGGATGCCAAAAACATCGTGGAAAAGCTCAAACATGCCGGAGCTGTGGATTACTACATAACAGAAAGGGGTACATCCTTTGGCTATAACAATTTGGTAGTGGATTTTAGAGGTTTGGTTATCATGTCGGAATTTACCAAAGTGATCTTTGATGCCACACACAGCGTACAGCTTCCGGGTGGTGCGGGTGATAGGTCCTCAGGTCAAAGGGAGTTTGTACTGCCCTTAATACGCGCAGCTGTTGCGGTAGGTTGTAATGGCATCTTTATGGAGACACACCCAGACCCAGACAATGCTCTCTCCGACGGTCCCAACATGCTACCCCTAAGCTCTCTACAGATGGTGGTCGAGACTGTTCAACGGATACGAAGCGCAGTATCTTCGTAAGCAACAGGATAAACACCGCTAAAACAAGCATCGCAGAATTCATTTGCATCTTTTACACAACCTCTTAAACCTTCTAAGGAAAGGTATTTTAAAGAGTCTGCGCCTATGAACTTTTGTATCTCTTCTTTGGTAAACCTGTTGGCTATGAGTTCTTCTTTCGTAGGTGTATCAATGCCGTAATAACAAGGACCTACTACGGGAGGAGAGGCTATCCTGAGATGCACCTCTTTTGCACCTGCGCGTCTTAACATGCTAACTATCTTCTTTGAAGTCGTGCCTCTCACCAAAGAGTCATCTATGACTACGACCCTTTTGCCTTCAAGCACCGCTCTGTTAGGATTTAGTTTCATGAGAACCTTTATGTCTCTTAGCTCCTGTGTAGGCTCTATAAAGCTTCTTCCCACATAGTGATTTCTTATGATGCCCAACTCAAGGGGGATACCCTTTTGCTGAGAGTAACCTATGGCAGGCACTAAACCAGAATCGGGAACGGGCACTACTATGTCTGCAATTATGTCATCTTCTTTGGCAAGGGCAATACCCATAGCTTTCCTCACTTTGTAGACCCAGTCTCCAAAGAGGTAGCTCTCGGGCTTGGAAAAGTATACAAATTCAAATATGCACATGGCTTTTTTTTCCTGCTGAAAGAGTTGATAACTTCTTATGCCTTTTTTATCCACCACTATCACCTCACCTGGCTTTACCTCTCTCCAAAGCTGAGCTCCCAGTATGTCAAAAGAACAGCTTTCGGATGCAAAAAGCAAGGCGTTTTTTAGCCTGCCCACAAGAAGAGGTCTAAAGCCGAAAGCATCTCTGGCAACCACTAATCTATCTTTGAACATGTATATAACACTGTAGGCACCTTTTACCTTGCTAAGAGCGTAAAAGACCTTGGGCAGTAGCGTAGTGTCCTCTGGATGAAGCCTTATATGCTCAGGTACATACTCCTCCGCATCAAGAAGAGCAAGCAAAAGCTCACTGTCTGAAGTGTGATACAGATTTATGCCTTTTTCTTGAAGCTGAGCCTTTAAGGTATTGTAATTTACCAAGTTTCCATTATGCACCAGTGCCACTGGACCAAGAGAGGTTTTCCTCAAGAGAGGTTGAGCGTTTGCAGACCCAAGGTCTCCCGCTGTGGAGTACCTCACATGAGCTATAGCGATATTTCCATTTAGTGTTTCCATATCCTTAGGACTTATGGATTCCAAAACAAGACCCGTTTTTTTAACCACGTTTATCTTTTCATAATCAGAAACCGCTATACCTACGCTTTCTTGTCCTCTGTGTTGCAAAGCGTATATGCCGTAAAAGGCATACTTTTGTGCCTGCTCCACATTAAAAATTCCAAATATACCGCACATACATAAGAATTTAACGCAAAATGAAAAAAAGCGTATAAAATACTCTTTACATGATAGAGCGCTACACAAGAGAAGAGATAGGAAAAGTATGGTCAGAGGTGAATAAGTTTAAAACATGGCTACAGGTGGAGCTCGCAGTTTGCAGTGCCTGGTCTAAGCTTGGGAAGATACCAAAGGAAGCCTTTGAGGAAATAAAAAAGAAGACTTTTGTAAATGAAGATGTAGTCCAAAAGATAAAAGATTATGAAAGGACTTATAAACACGATGTGCTTGCCTTTATATCCGCCATATCAGAGCAAATACCCTCTTATTCTCACTACTTTCATATGGGTCTTACATCTTCAGATGTGGTAGATACCGCTCTTGCACTGCAGATGAGGGAAGCCTTGCAGATAATCCTTAAAGATGTTGAGCTTGTGCTTGAAGAGTTAAAAAAGCTTTCTTTTGAACACAAGCACACTCTCATGATGGGAAGAACTCACGGTGTGCACGCAGAACCCATAACTCTTGGCATAAAGTTTGCAGTGTGGTATGACGAGATGAAAAGAAACAAAGAGAGGCTCTTGAGAGCATACGAGAGTGTATCTTACGGTAAGCTTTCTGGTGCAGTGGGAACATACTCAAACCTTGATCCAAGGGTAGAACAGATAGCCCTTGAGGAGTTGGGACTAAAAGTAGAGCCTGCAAGCACTCAGATAGTGCATAGAGACAGACATGCAGACCTTATGTATGCAATAGCCTGTTGTGCCACATCCCTTGAGAAGTTTGCCACAGAGATAAGACACTTACAGAGAACCGAGGTTTTGGAGCTTCAAGAGCCCTTCACAGAAGGTCAAAGGGGATCTTCTGCCATGCCTCACAAGAAAAACCCCATACACTCAGAACGCATATGTGGTCTTGCGAGGGTGCTAAGAGCCAACCTTTTGGTGGCTCTTGAGAACATGGTGCTCTGGCACGAAAGGGACATATCCCACTCTTCCGCAGAAAGGATAATAATTCCCGATAGCACCATAGCCCTTGACTACATGCTAAATCTCTTTTTAGAGATACTAAAAGGTCTTGTGATAAACGAAGATAGGATGATGAAAAACATGGAGCTATCTTACGGACTTTATGCATCTTCAAAGGTGTTAGTAATCCTCATGGAAAAAGGAACACCAAGGGATAAAGCTTATGAGATAGTCCAAAGGTGTGCCATGAAAAGCTGGCAGGAAGGCATACCCTTTAAAGAAGCACTACTTCTTGATGAGGAAGCAAGATCCCTTCTTAGTCCGCAGGACATACAGTCAGCGACAGACCCAAGGAGCTTTCTAAGAAACATAGACCACATATACCAAAAGGTGTTTGGTGCTCTATAATACATGTGATGATGACAGAGATATACAAACTTCACGGACTTACTAAAGAAGAATACGAGCGCATACTGGAAAAGCTGGGAAGAGAGCCAAACCACGTGGAGCTTGGGATTTTGGGAGCCATGTGGTCAGAGCACTGCTCCTACAAGTCCTCAAAGGTATTTCTCAAGATGTTTCCTACAAAATCCGAAAGGGTAGTTCAGGGTCCGGGTGAGAACGCAGGCGTAGTAATGCTTGATGAGCATGTGTGGATAGCTTTCAAAGTTGAGAGCCACAACCATCCTTCTTACATAGAGCCTTTTAACGGTGCAGCAACTGGTGTTGGTGGCATCATAAGAGATGTGCTTTCTATGGGTGCAAGGCCCATAGCTCTTGGTAATTCACTGAGGTTTGGTCCCCTTAACGATCCCAAAACGAAGCATTTAGTAAAAGGTGTGGTCAAAGGTATAAGCCATTACGGGAACTCCATAGGTGTACCTAATGTGTGCGGTGAAACCTTTTTTGAAGAGTGCTACATTACTAATCCTCTTGTTAACGCTTTTTGCTTAGGTGTCTTACCAGCAGGTAGAATTTACACCTCAAGAGCAAAAGAGCCGGGTCAGGTGCTTGTGCTTATAGGTTCTTCAACGGGAAGAGATGGCATACACGGCGCGGTGATGGCTTCGGGTGAGTTTTCACAGGACAAAGAATCAAAAAGGTCTCATGTACAGGTAGGTGATCCATACTTTGGTAAAAAGCTCATAGAAGCCATCATGGAGATCATTGAAAAGGACTTAGTGGTAGGATTACAGGACTTGGGAGCAGCGGGACTTGCAGGTGCCAGCTCAGAAGTAGCCAACAAGTCCCGTATGGGTGTAGAGCTCTATCTTGAAAAGGTCCCTCTCAGAGAAGAAGGAATGGAGCCTTACGAGATACTCCTTTCGGAAAGTCAGGAAAGGATGCTCTTGATAACAGACCCAGAAAAGGTGGATGAGATACAAGCGGTGGCAAAAAGCCACCACTTGGAGTGTGCTCTGGTGGGCAAGCTTACCGACGATGGATACTTTAGAGCCTTTTTCAATGGGCAGGTAGTAGCAGAACTTCCCATAAGTCTTATAGTGGAAGAGGCACCAGTTTATGTAAGAGAGAGAAAGGAACCCTCTTACATAGCGGAGATAAGAAACTTCCATCAGGAGCAACTGCCAGAAGTGGATCTCAAAGAAGCGTTATACACTCTTTTATCCTCTCCCAACATATGTGCAAAGGAATGGATTTATAGCCAGTATGACTATCAGGTGGGTACAAACACAGTGTTAAAGCCAGGTGGTGATGCTGCGGTGCTTCGCATAAAATGGCCTATAAGACCCCAGATAAAGAGCGACAAACTCATTGCCATAACCATGGAAGGAAACTCTCGCATGACCTACCTAAACCCTTACGAAGGTGGGAAGTTTGTAGTAGCGGAAGCGTGTAGAAACTTAGCCTGTGTAGGTGCAGTGCCCGTAGGCATAACAGACTGTCTTAATTTTGGCAATCCCGAAAGGCCAGAGATCATGTGGCAGTTGGAACAGGCTATAAAGGGTATGGCAGATGCCTGCCAATATTTTGGTGTCCCAGTGGTGAGTGGTAATGTGTCTCTTTACAACGAGACTGTGGAGCAAAAGACTGCAAGGAACATATACCCAACTCCCGTAGTAGTAGCGGTAGGTGTAGTAGAAAACAGAAAGTTTTTAGACCATAAGTTTAAGGAAGATGGGCATCTCATATTTCTTATCGGAGACCTAAGAAGAGGTTCAAAAATTGACGGAAGTGAGTTTCTCAAGAGAATACACGGTAAAGTTTTAGGGGATGTACCTGAGGTTAATCTTGAAAAGGAAAAAGCCCTCCATGGTTTACTTCTTAGGTTGATAAATGAAGACCTCATACTATCCGCTCATGATGTTTCAACGGGTGGTTTAATGGTGTGCCTGTTGGAATGCCTTTTTGGAACTTCCTTAGGTGCCACCATAAACCTCTATACAGGTGAAAGGCTTGACTTCTTCTTATTTTCTGAAAATCCTACTAGGGTAGTGGTGAGCGTAAAAAAAGAAGATGCAGAAACCTTTAAAGACATCACAGAAGCGGAAGGTATAGATTGGGTACTCTTAGGTAGGACAACAGATGACGGGATATTAAGGATAGAGCTTTACGACGAACCGGTAATGGAGGAAAAGTTAGAACCCTTGGAGGAACTATGGAAAAACACCTTAGAAAAAGCCTTGTCGCATACTTTATAACCTTTTTTTTCATCTTAGCAAGCGATTTGGTAACTAAGAAGCTGGCTGAGCACTACCTTTATAACAGAGAGGTAAGTTTACTGCCCTTTTTACACTTAGTGCTTGTTTACAATAAAGGAGTAGCTTTTGGTATCCTCTCAAATGCACCAGATATCATTAGGCTGCCCCTTGTGCTTTTAAGTCCGTTGGTAGCACTTGTTCTTACATTTTTGTATGCCATTAAACGCAAAGATACAACAACCGCTCTCCTTATGGGTATGGTGGCTGGTGGTGCTATAGGAAATTTCCATGATAGACTTTTTTTAGGTTATGTAAGGGATTTTATATACATATCATACGGTAAGTTCTCTTGGCCTGCTTTTAACCTTGCGGACATGGGCATAAGTGTAGCCATATTACTTTTGCTTACATTGTCTTTTAGTCCTTCTAATAGCCACTGCAAAAACTAAAATGGGCGATGGAGGATTCGAACCTCCGACCTCCATCGTGTGAGGATGGCGCTCTACCTCTGAGCTAATCGCCCTCTTGGATAAATATTATAATGGTTCTTTATGCAAATACACATCATGGGTTCTGACCAAAGGATAGTCAGGTGTGCCAGAGTGTCCTTTGGTAAAGATGATAAGGTGGACATTGAAAGGGACAAAAAGCTTATAAAGTATCTCTTTGATCACCGACATGCCAGTCCCTTTGAGCATGTAATAATTGCCTTTGAAGGGGACAAGGAAGTTTGGATTTCTCTTCTTCAAAAGGTGCAGAGTCCCGTCTTCCAAGTTTATTGGGCAGGAGGTTATGTGTGGTTAAACTTGAGGAACTTTATAAACGCACTTGAACACATGCCACAAGATGTCAAGCAAGAGGTGAAGAACAAATTACCAACCGCTTACGCTGTTATTCACGGAGAAGATGCGAAGGATTATTCCACAGACAGCTTCTATGTTTCCCAGAGGATAGAGACATCTTCAGGATGGATAGGGCTTGTGGATAAGCTTGAACTTGGTACAATTATGGATTATTACACCTTTGTTGTAGAATGCCCTCTCTTTGTTGCAAGACAGTGGCACAGACACAGGTTTGGATCTTTTAACGAGGTGAGTAGGAGGTACGTGAGCTACGAACCTTCTTTTTACATACCTTCTTATTTGCGTAAACAATCTGATAAAAACAAACAGGCATCAACAGACGAAAAGATAGATGAACCTTGGAACTCCCTATTTATGAAGAAGATAAAATGGTATATAGAGGACTTACGCACCCTTTACGAAAACATGATAGAAAAGGGAGTTGCCAAAGAGCTTGCCAGAGGCATACTTCCACAGTTTATGCACACAAGGTTTTACTGGACAGTTCCGAGAATCTCTTTAGACAACTTTATACGCCTGAGGACCCACGAAGGAGCGCAGAAAGAAATAAGAGAGTTCGCTGAGGCTATAGTAAGTATGGTAGGCTATAAAAATAGCGCTACTTTCAGGTTATGATGCATTTTGCGTGCTCAAGAAAGTCTTTGAACTTTATGTTTCCCTCTCTTACTAACCTTAAACCCTTCTTTCCAATAAGCCTGACTATGGTTGATGGTTCTCCTTTTATGTATCCAGCATCCACATAAAGGTCTATCTTATCGCCAAAGTATTCTTGTGCTATACTTACATCAACGGCCGGATCCTTCCCTTCTGGGTTAGCGCTGGGTGCTACAAGAGGTGCGTTTAGCTCTTGCATAAGCTTCATAACAAAACTGTCCTCTTTTGGCAGTCTTATGGCTATGCTCTTCTTTCCCCTTGTGAGATATAAGGGAATAGAGTTTTTTTTGTAAAAGATCACGGTAGCGTGCGTATCAAGAAGGTCCCAGAGTTCTTCGTCTGCATACAGATCAAAAAATCTAAGCCATTCTTTGTCAGGAATGAGCACTATAAAGGGCCTTCCTGAAGGTCTTCTTATGGAGTAGAGTCTTTCTACCGCTTGTTCATTTGTAGCATCAGCTACAAGCCCATATATAGTGTCTGTAGGACAGAAAACTATCCCACCTTCTTTTAACACTTTGACCGCTTCTTTTAGCCCCGCTTGGTTAGCTTCTACCACCCTCATAGTTCTATAATTTTTATGATCTTATCCAAATCGGGTGGAAGAGTTATAGGCTCTTCGCACACACTCATAGCTGTATTTGGGTCTTTAAGGCCATTTCCCGTTAATGTGCATACTACTGTCTCACCACCTTTAAAAAAGCCTTCCCTTGTGAGTTTTATAAGTCCAGCTATGCACGCTGCAGAGGCTGGCTCGCAGAATATACCTTCCCTTGAAGCTACAAGCTTATAAGCGTTTAGTATTTCTTCATCGCTGACTGCATCTATTCTTCCACCAGACTCACTGGAAGCTTCAAGAGCCTGTTGCCAACTGTATGGGTTTCCTATCTTTATAGCGGTAGCAATAGTTTGAGGGTTTTTTATCACATAACCCTTTACTATGGGAGCTGCTCCTTCTGCTTGCCATCCCATCATTTTTGGGAGCTTTTTGATCTTACCATGCTTAAAATACTCCTTGTAGCCTTTCCAGTATGCGGTTATGTTCCCTGCATTTCCAACGGGTATAAAGTGGTAATCAGGAGCTTCTCCCAAAGCATCGCACACTTCAAAAGAGGCGGTTTTTTGCCCCTCTATACGGAAAGGATTTACCGAATTGACAATTTCAACAGGTAGAAGTTCTCCTATCTTCCTAACCATGTATAAGGCATCATCAAAATTCCCTTGTAGAGCTATCACTTTGGCACCATAGATGACTGCTTGAGAGAGCTTACCCAAGGCTACAGCACCCTTTGGAAGAATAACATAGGCTCTTAGCCCAGCCTTTGCAGCGTAAGCAGCAGCGGAAGCAGAGGTGTTTCCTGTAGATGCACATATGACTGCTTTTTTGCCACTCTCTACAGCTTTAGATATGGCTAAGGTCATACCTCTGTCCTTAAAAGATCCCGTTGGATTTAGTCCTTCGTACTTTAGAAATATATCACCTTTAAAACCTATAGCTTTTGCAAGATTTTCTGCGTGTATAAGTGGTGTATTGCCTTCACATAGAGTTATTACAGGTGTGTTTTCGGAAACTGGTAAAAACTCTCTGTATTCGTGTATCACACCGCGCCAGTAGTTCATAACTTACTGCTCTTTCTTTTGCGATTCTTGGCCCTCCTTGGATTTTTCCAATTCTTTCTTGGCACCTTCTATAGCACCCGATGCTGCAGCTGAAGCAACCCTTATGATCCTGTTAGCAACGTCCAAAAGTGAAGTGGCTATTTCTCTTGCCTTTTCGATAGGTACCTGCACTATAGGTTTTTCCTCAATGCCTATTTTCTCTTTGAGAGCTTTGAGTTCCTTTTCCAGCCTCTCAATCTCTTCCCTTAGACTTATCTCTTCTTTCTTCTCTTCTTGCATATTTTTTTCCTCCTTGCTTATATTTTATCACATAGATGGAAGAGTTTTCTGCAGGTGGTGTTCTCTTAAAAGGGAATCAGGTGCTCCTTATAAAAAGTCCTTCTGGAGTTTGGACTTTTCCAAAAGGTATGGTAGAGGAAGGAGAAGACCCAAAGGATACCGCTATCAGAGAAGTACAGGAAGAAACCGCAGTAAAAGGTGAGGTGCTTCAAAAAATAGGTGAGATTGAGTACTTTTATACCAAAAATGGCAAAAGGGTCAAAAAGAAGGTAGTTTACTTTTTGATGAAATACAAGGAAGGAGAACCAAAGGCATCTTGGGAAGTTCAAGATGCAAGGTTCTTTCCTATTGAGGAGGCACAAAAGCTTCTGAAATACAAAGGGGACAAAGAGATATTCAAAAAGGCTTTGCAATTAGCTCCACTCTTTTCCAAAGACCTCTAAAGGTATGTTGGGTTCTGGATTTATATCAAGAGGTGCGGTGATACCTCTTTTAAACCTTTGCATGCCTGCATACGCTATCATACAGGCATTGTCTGTAGAAAACTTAGGATGAGGAAGGTAAACTTCATAGCCAAGGGCTTCAAGTTTGCTAAACCTTTTCCTAAGCTCTGAGTTAGCAGATACTCCACCTACCACAACTACGCGCTTTACACCCGTCATCTCTACACTTTTCATAACCTTCATTTCCAAGATGTCAATTACCGCCTGTTGGAAAGAGCAAGCAAGGTCCTCTGGTACATATTTACCATTCTCCACTATCTGTCTAACTGCTGTCTTTAGACCGCTGAAGGACATATTGAGGTCTGAGCTCTTTATCATAGGTCTGGGTAGCGCATAAGTGGGTTTTCCTTTTTGTGCAAGCTTATCTATGATGGGTCCTCCTGGGTAGCCAAGCCCCATGAGCTTTGCCACCTTGTCATAGCTTTCTCCTACCGCATCATCAAGAGTTCCACCTAAGAAAGTATACCTGCCAAAGTCTTCAACAAGGTAAATGTCCGTGTGTCCACCAGACACCACAAGAGAGATAAAAGGGTATTCCACAGGTCTTTCTAAGAAGACTGAGTATATGTGTCCTTCAAGATGATGCACTGGCACTATAGGTTTTCCCAGAGCATAAGCCAGAGATTTGGCAAAAGCAACACCTACTACCAAAGAGAGAATAAGCCCAGGAGTGAGCGTAAAAGATATAAAGTCTATTTGGGATATGTCCACATGGGTGCTTTTCAAAAGTTTATCAAACAGAGGGAGTATGTTTCTTGTATGCTCTCTTGCCGAAAGCTCAGGTACCACACCCCCAAAGTCTGAATGTACAGTTTGAGATAGCAGTATATCACCTATTATACCTTTTTCTGAGGAGAGGAAGGCAAGCGCTGTCTCGTCGCATGAAGTTTCTATGGCAAGGGTTATCATGCAGCCTTCTTTATAGCTTGCCCTTTGTGTATTATCTCAATAGCTTTCCTTAGCTGAGGATCTAACTCAGGCAGAAGTATGAGCTTTTGGTGATCTCCTTGCATCCTCTTTTGTCTTATGGTTTCTTGGAGCTTTTCTTCCTCCTTTTCGTCCATACTCACTTGCACATCTGGTGTTATTCCCTTTTTGTGTATGAGTCTTCCAAAAGGTGTGTAGTAGTATGCTACAGTAAGCTTTATGGCAGAACCATCTTCAAGAGGCATAATGTTCTGTACAGATGCCTTACCGTAGCTTTTCTCTCCTACTATTACAGCTCTCTTATAGTCCTGAAGAGCACCCGTGACTATCTCGGACGCGCTGGCAGAACCCTTGTTTATCAAAACTACCAGAGGCATGTCTTCAGGCACAATGGGTTTTCTCTTGGAGAAGTATTTGTTTATTTCGCCATCCCTTGACTTGGTGTATACTATGAGCTTACCTTCAGGGATGAAAAGTTCTGCAACGTTTACCGCCTCCGTTAAAAGTCCTCCAGGGTCGTTCCTTAGGTCAAGGATAAGTCCTTTTATGTTCTGAGAAAGAAGACTCTTTATGGCTTTTTCCATCTGATCGCCTGCACCGTCATTGAACTGCACGAGTCTTATATAACCTACATCATCTATCTTTGTCCACCTGACGCTCTCTATTTTTATGAGACTTCTTTCAAGCTCAAACTTGAGAGGTTTATCACTACCCTTCCTTATTATGGTCAAGTTCACCTTTGTGCCAGGCTTTCCCCTTATCTTTTGCACCACATCTGTTAGCATCATGTTGGATGTGTCCTCTCCGTTTATCTCAATTATTATGTCTCCAGGCTTTATGCCTGCTTTGTAGGCAGGTGTTCCTTCTATGGGTGATACTACAACAGGTCTTCCTTTCTCCATACTTATCTCTATACCTACACCACCAAACTCACCTTCCGTTTCTTCTTTGAACTCTCTGTATTGTTCAGGTGTAAAAAAGGCAGAAAAAGGGTCTAAGGACTTCATCATACCACTGAGCGCACCATAAATTAGGTCTTTTGTGCTCACATTCTCCACATAATTTTCTTTCACAACTTTAAACACATCTGTGAAAAGCCTGAAGTATTTGTAATCATCTTCACCACCCCTGTCTTTGGGAGCGCCACCCGCTATACCAAGCAAAAAACCCACACTAAAAGTGATAAACAGTAAGCCTAAAAATTTAGCTCTCTTCATCTTCCATCTCCTCTCTCTATAAAAATATCCCTCACATCTCTTATGTAAAAGTTTGCTCTGCCAAGTTCTGATATGGATGTGCAGTATGTCCCTAAGTCCAACCTTATGTGTTTCTTTAAGCCTCCTCTGAGTTCCACATCCACTTCAAGGCCATCTTCTTTCTGAGAAAGCACTCTTATGTGTCTAACATCCTCAAAAGGTACTGCATATTCAACACCTCCTTCCTTGACCTTCAGGTAGGTTCTTCCATTACAGCTTATACCTTTAAGTTGGTGAGTGATCCCTTCTCTGTCCACCACCTTTACGGATAACTGCGTATTTACCTTAACAGGTTCTGCCATAGACAGGAGAAATACGGAAGAGAGGATGATCCCTTTCTTCATAGATTAAATTATACCCTCTTCCTCATCCTTTAGCAGTTTGTATATCAAGCTGTCTGTTAGGGCTATCCAAGAAGCCTCTATTATGTTTTCAGAAACACCCACCGTGCCCCACTTCCTTCTTCCGTCTGTAGATTCTATAAGCACCCTTACCTTGGCGGATGTGCCTTCCGACTCATTAACTATCCTCACTTTGTAGTCTATGAGCTGTACATCTCTGAGATTGGGATAGAACTCCTCCAAGGCTTTTCTCAAAGATCTGTCTAACGCGCTTACAGGTCCATTGCCGAGCGCTGCAGTGTGTTGCTTTATATCCCCTACATAGAGCCTTACGGTAGCTTCAGATACAGGTGATACATCCGTACTTCTTCTTGCTATAAGCACGCGATAGGCATCAAGATCAAAGTAGTTTTTAACAAGTCCAAAGTGCCTTTTGCACAAAAGCTCAAAAGATGCCTCTGCTGCCTCAAAGTGATAGCCTTCTTTCTCCAGCTCCTTTATCTTTTCAACAAGCTTGACGAGTTCTGGAGACCTCTCATCTACCTGAATACCCATCTCTTTAAGCTTGTATAGTATGTTGCTCCTGCCAGAAAGGTCCGATACAGTCACCTTTCTTCTGTTGCCTACCAGAGATGGGTCTACATGTTCGTAAGTTTCTGACCTTTTCATCACAGCGGAAGCATGAACACCCGCCTTGTGAGTAAAGGCGCTTTCTCCTACATAAGGCATGTTTTTGGGAAGAGGTATGTTGGAAACTTCTGATACAAAGTGAGCAAGTTCTGTAAGTTTTTTAAGATTCTCTGGAGGTATAACCTCAAAACCGAGCTTTAGTTGAAGGTTTGGTATGATGGAACATAGATTAGCATTTCCTGTTCTTTCTCCTATACCGTTTATAGTGCCGTGCACCTGCCTTGCTCCTGCCAATACAGCCATCAAAGAGTTGGCAACAGCTGTGTCTGAATCATTATGAGCGTGTATACCAATGCGTGCCTGGGGGAAAGATTCCTTAACCGCCTTGGTTATCTCGTAAACTTCATTAGGTAGGCATCCTCCGTTTGTATCACACAAAACTATCCAATCCGCACCACCCTCAAGAGCAGACCTAAGCACTGATAGAGCATACTCTGGATTATTTTTGTACCCATCAAAGAAGTGTTCTGCGTCAAAGATCACTTCCTCTACGTGCTCTTTTAGGTATCTTACCGTTTCGTAAACCATATCAAGATTCTCCTCAAGGCTCGTTCCCATAGCTTGAATAACATGAAAGTCCCAGCTTTTACCAAACACGGTTATCACACGTGCACCAGACCTTAGAAGGTTCTCTATCTGTTGATCTTGGTGAACCTTTTTACCTGCCTTTCTGGTAGAACCAAAAGCGACGACTTTCAAGTTCTGAGTCTTTATCTTTTTGAGCCTTTCAAAAAGTATGGTGTCTTTGGGGTTAGCTCCTGGCCATCCACACTCCGCGTAATGCACTCCAAACTCATCAAGTTTTTCAAGTATGCGAAGCTTATCTTCTACAGAAAAATTTATACCCTCAGCTTGCGAGCCATCCCTTAAGGTGGTATCGTAAATAAGCACCTTATCCATAGAAGTTTAAATATAATATACATTTCTTTACTTTCACATTGGAGATATTTAAGATTCGGTAATTTGCCAAAAGGTTGGGAGTTTGTTATTAAAAGTTTAAGAAAAAAAGAAATTCTAACCGCAAGAAACATTTTAAATTATGAGATAGCACTCGATTTCGTATAATACAATCTATGAAGAGAGTGCTCATAACGGGTGTAAGAAGGATAGGTTTTCACATTGCCAAGAAACTCATAAACAATGGGTACAAAATAGCCTTCGTTTACCGTACACACACTCAAACGGTAGAGGAGCTTCTAAAGGAGGATACCCTTGGCATTCAAGCAGACCTGTCAGACCCTAACAGCTATCTGAAAGTAGTAGAGAAGGCTGTGAATTACTTAAATGGAATAGACGCTTTTATACACAGCGCAAGTCCATATTTTTCTACGCCCATTGAGTCTTTGAAAAGGGATGACCTGTATGCACACTTTGTCCCAAATACAGAAGCTTTTCTGTTTCTGAGTAAACTTCTTTACCCATACATGCTTCATAATTCTGGTGATACTAAAGGCAGGATAGTAGCATTTGGGGACTGGGCTACTAATACCACGCCTTACAAAAACTACTCTGCGTATTTTATCTCAAAAGGAGCTCTTCACACTGCGGTAAAGGTGTTAGCAAAGGAGTTTGCGCCTCATGTACTTGTTAATGCCATAGCTCTTGGACCTACTCTAAAACCAGAGGACTTTTCGGAGGAGAAGTGGAAGGAATACATAAACAAGACGCCACTAAAAAGGCAGGTTTCTATAGAAGATGTAATGGCACTCACTGAGTTTTTGCTGGAAGCCCAAAGTATAACAGGAGAGATCATAAATTTGGACAGTGGGAGGCACATATCCGGTGAGTGTTAGAATAGCGGTACTTTTTAGCGGTGGAGTAGAAAGCACTACCCTACTTTACATGTACCTCCAAAAGGGGTATTTGGTTTATCCCGTCTACGTAAAAACCGGAGAAAAGTGGGAGAGCCTTGAACTTGAAAACGCAATAAATCTCTGGAGATACACCAAGAGAAATTATCCAAACCTTATGGCATTAAGAGTTCTAAAGGTGCAAGGACTAGCATCTCCAAGAAAAACTTTAAAAACTATACAGGACATTTTCATACCCCTGAGGAACATGACCCTTATAACTACATGTGCTCTTTACGCTTTTTCTAAAGACATAAACAGGTTAGCTATAGGCAGTCTTGGGCTTTATGCTTTTCCGGATAACACAGCAGAGTATCTGAAAGAATTGGAAAAACTCATAGCTAAGGGTTTGGGCAAAGAGTTTTTTATAGAAACACCTCTGTTTGGACTTGAAAAGGCTCAAGTAGTAAAGATGGGACTCAGCGTAGTACCTTATCACCTTACCCTCTCGTGTGCCAATCCCAGAAAGATAAAAGGGAAAATAGTTCCGTGTGGAAAGTGTATAAAGTGCAAAGAAAGACAAGAGGCTTTAGCTGTAGGCTAAGATTTTACATAAAGGGGTTCCAAAAGGAAAAGGTCATCACCTTTGTATCCAGAGCTTAGCTTTTCGTAAGCGTATATACCGCCGTAAGCGGAGAAGGGGAAAAACTCAAGAACCACATTGCTACCCTCTATGGCATGATCTTTCAAGCTTATTACATAACCTTGTGAAGGGCACTCCTTAGCTGTCTTTATTTCCGATATTTTGTCTTCCTCTACTATCCTGTAGAATATGGTGTGGCTCACCTTTAAACAAGGTATTTTGGGAAAGTTTGTATGTGTGTGCTTTGCCATCAATTCAAGGTTCTCATATCCCACTACTGGCTTATTAAAAAGGTAAGCCCAACCTTTTATAAAGGTTATGCCAATTCTCACTGAGGTAAGATACCCTACACCTACAGAAACGGCAAAGGCATCGTAATCCTGAGGTCTTATTTTGTAATCTGCCAACACCTTGGGTAAGTTCTCAAGAGTCTTCTTTGAGTTGTCCATATAGCACAAAAAGATCACCTTCCCTTCATCAATCACCGAAAAGTTTAAGAAGGAAAAGGAAGTATCAAGGGAAAGGATCCTCATTACGCTACACTATTATAACTGTGGTAAAATCTCAGTATGCTGCTTATTAGCTTCTTGATGGGTGTCTTTTATGTGGAGAATCTGTACATACTTTCCAGATATACAAGATGGCTATATCTGTCAAGTTTGGTAAGGCTTGTTTTGACAGGAATGTTCTTTTTCTACATTTTCAAGTCTTTTGGTTATGTGGGTTTTCTTATGAACCTTTTGGTGTTCCACATAGGTTTATTCCTTCATCTGATAGTCAGAGGCTGGGTTCTCAATGGACTGGTTAAAAACCGTTGAACCGTTATTTAGGGAGTCCTTGCTACAGTTTTTTATTTGGATGGCACTAATTCATGTACTTGCTCAGGTTTTTTTAGACAGAAGGATAGCCTTTTGGATAGCATCCATATCAGCCACTTATCTCTGGATAAAATACTACGAGATTTTCACACCTATAAAGGCTTGGTTGATCATATTAGGCATTTTCTCCTTCTATCTTCTTCTGAAGTACCTTTTCCACTTTAACATTTTTCTGTATCTCAAGGGTAGGAAAAGGTGTCCCATGTGTTATAGTGAGGTTCACATAAAGGCAATAGTATGTCCTTACTGTCATAATAAACTTAAGGATTCTACCTGACCACTTCCCATTCGGTGATGAGGTGATGCCCTCTTTTGAAGTGTGCCCTTAGTCTAAGATGCATAAGATTTCTAAGCTTTTTAAAACCTTCACCACCTACAAGGGTAGGCACATTCTCACCACCTACTATAACTGGCAAGTGTATAAGTCTTATCTCGTCCACAAAGCCCCTCTTTATGAACTCCCAGTTTATAGAAGCACCGCCTTCTACCATAAGACTATTTATTCCTCTCTCTAACAGCATAGGCATAAGAGCATCAAAGTCCACAAGGTCTTCTCCTACTACCCACACTTCCGCTCCCGTTTCTCTTATCTTTTCCAACTTTTCTTCGGGTGCTCTTTTTGTAGTCACTATAAGAGTGGGTGCGTCCTTTGAGAAAATATTGGCATCTAAAGGAACATTTGCGGTGGAGCATGGGATTACTCTGACAGGATTTTTTCCTTGAACATACCTCACCGTGAGGCTTGGGTTGTCTGTCCTTACTGTTTCGCAACCTACCATGATACCATCCACTTTAGCTCTTATCTCATGGAGATATCTGTAAGCTTCTTGATCCATTAGTGTCATAAGCTCTTTGCTGGATGCTCCTCTGTACAGAGTTAACTTTCCGTCAACGCTTACCTCCGAGACTATGATCACATATGGCCTATTCATAGTCCCTCCCAAAGTGTTTGTAAAGGTAAAGTATTCTCAAAAGAAGAGACAGTAAGGTCAAAAGAGCTATAAGTTTTATGCCTAAAGATAAGCCTACGGGGGCGTTCACTCTTTCTAACACCGCAAACATTACAAGTGTCAGATGCGTTTCTGGTCTTCCAAAAAAGCCAACACCCTCTAAGGGATCTTTTATCTTACCTTTTATGCGCGCTTGGTATCCTATTTCGGAATAAACCACGGGTTTTATGAAGGAGTGAAGCATGGATGCAGTCACTACTGTTATGGCAGTAAAGGGTCCTGCGTAAAAGTATCCCACTGTTCCCAAAACGAACCCATCTACCCACTTGTCTGCGATCCAGTCAAAGACCGCACCAAACTTGGAGGCTCTATCTGAAAGTCTTGCCACTGTACCGTCCGCAAGGTCAAAAAGCCCAGAAAGTATTAAAAAGCTGGCACCTGTTAGGAGTTTCCCGTGGTAGAAAGAGTAAGCAGATGCCATTCCAAGAATTAAAGAGAGAAGAGTTATCAGGTTAGGAGGAAGGTGAAGTTTGTAAAGCATCACGCCAACGGGTGTGTAAACCTTCTTTAGAGCTTCTCTTCTCTTGGTGAGGTTCATTTGAGCTCCTTACCCGTTATCCAAGGCATCATCTCCCTTAACTTCTCACCCACTTCTTCTATAAGGTGCCTTCTGTCCCTTTCCAAAAGAGCGTTAAACACAGGCCTTCCAGCTTGGTTTTCCAATATCCACTCCTTGGCAAACTCTCCCTTTTGTATCTCACTAAGTATGTCCTTCATGAGGGGTTTTATGAGTTTGTATATTCTTTCTCCACGCGTCACATCACCGTACTTAGCGGTATCTGATATGGAATACCTCATGCCCGCTATACCATACTGGTATATAAGATCCACGATGAGCTTAAGTTCGTGAAGACATTCAAAATAAGCAACTTCAGGTTGATAACCAGCTTCTACAAGGGTTTCAAATCCTGCCTTTATGAGCGCAGTAACACCTCCACAGAGTACTGTCTGTTCTCCAAACAGGTCCGTTTCTGTCTCTTCCTTAAAGGTGGTTTCTATCACTCCTGCCCTTGTAGCACCTATGGCTTTTGCGTAAGCAAGAGCTTTATCTTTACAATAACCGCTTGCATCCTGATATATAGCTATGAGTGCTGG
The DNA here is from genome assembly GCF_900215655.1 of Hydrogenobacter hydrogenophilus. Classification (NCBI taxonomy): domain Bacteria; kingdom Pseudomonadati; phylum Aquificota; class Aquificia; order Aquificales; family Aquificaceae; genus Hydrogenobacter; species Hydrogenobacter hydrogenophilus. The sequence goes on from NZ_OBEN01000002.1 coordinate 144,239, forward strand.
AACACCTTTGCCTTCTTCATACATCCATCTTACTAAGTGTCCAGGTCCTTTTGGTGCTACCATAAACACATCTACTTCCTTTGGTGGCACTATCTGTTTGAAGTGTATGTTAAAGCCGTGAGCAAAGGCAAGACTTTTACTTGGATTGAGATAAGGCTCCACACTCTCTTTGTATATTTGAGGTTGTACCGTGTCTGGGGTTAGAAACATAATTACGTCAGCTTCTTGCACCGCCCTTGCAGGTTCAAGAACTGGAAAACCACCCTCAAGAGCCTTACGCTTAGACTTGCTACCTTGGTGTAGGCCTACGACTACCCTTATCCCACTATCTCTGAGATTTAACGCATGAGCGTGTCCTTGACTACCATACCCTAAGATGGCTACAGTTTTGCCTATTAGAGGTTCAAGAGTAGCGTCTTCTTCGTAGTAAATCTTAGCCATATTATGCCTCCCAAAAAAAATTATACTACTTTTCCACCCTTAGGAAGATCCTTATACCGTCTTTCTTGAGCTTGTATCTGGTAAGAGTAAGCCTTTCTTTAAACTGCTTGGGTATCTTTTCGTAAACCTCCGTTAGCTTAACCGCAGGCCATACATCCATACCAAAAAGCTCGCCATCTACCAAGAAAACTTCTTCCTTTATAAGCTCTTCTGGTATGTCTTTTGTAAGAGCTCTCATAAGTATGTACCTCCTGCCCGTGTTTCTGTCATTCTTGACGCTATCTGTGTTTTCCGAAAGCCTGATCTCTCTTTTTTTCTTAAATAACAGTCCTTTGGTTTCCACCTGTATCTTCAAAAGTCCATCATCAAGCTCAAAGTTTAACTTAGGGTAAGCACTTTTTAAAAGATCCTTCTGTAGTTGTATGTCTATTTCTGCATCCATAAGATTCCCAAAGTTTAAAAGGTCCTCAATAAACAAGCCCATAATTTAAAATATACGAAATGGATTATCTTTTTGTGTTCCTTTTGGGTAGTGTCTTGGGAAGTTTCTACAACGTGCTTATATACCGTCTTCCCAGAAGGGAGTCTATAATAAGTCCTCCTTCGCACTGTCCATCGTGCGGTTCTAAGATAAGGTGGTATGACAACATACCCATAATATCTTACTTCCTTCTAAAAGGAAAGTGTAGGGATTGTTTTGCAAGCATATCCCTTAGGTATCCTTTGGTGGAGTTTCTGTCTGGACTATTGGCACTCCTCTGCTACTTTAAATGGTCTTTAAGCTTTGAAAGTTTTGTTATGTTCGTGTTTTTTTCACTGCTTTTGATACTCTCCTTTATAGATTGGGATACCTTTACACTACCAGACAGTCTAAATTTGGGTGGGCTTGCCTTTGGGCTGGTGAGTTCCTTCTTTAGGGAAAACTTCACCTTTTGGGATAGTGTAGTGGGTGCTTTGGTGGGGGCTGTGCCCTTCTTTCTCATATACATTTTCTATGTGAAAGTCAGAAAGATAGAGGGTATAGGGTTTGGAGATGTAAAGCTTATGGCTTTTATAGGTTCTGTGGCTGGTGTTTGGGGTGTGGCATCTGCTGTATTCCTTGGTTCTTTATTTGGGCTTTTGTACGCCATTCCTCTTATCATCAAGTATAAAAACATCTCCTTTGCGGTGCCTTATGGTCCTTTCCTGTCTTTGGGATGTTTTGTGGGCGTTATGCTAAGGGATTGGTTAAGTCCTATAATCCTGCAACAGTAAATTGACTATCTCTTCTGGCAGAGCGTCTCTGTTTTCTTTTTTTAATTCCATAAGCACCACTTGGGGATGTCTTCTTATCCATTTTACTAAGGGATGCACGTCTCTTATGGGTATGGTGATAAGCATGGAGCGCTTAGTATCAGAAAGTAGTAAAGAAACCATCTTTGCGAACCTCTCAGAAAAGAGCTCCATCTTTCCTACCTCGTCTATAACTACTATCTTGTCTTTTTCTTTCAAAGCTCTCTCAAGAACTGGCAAAGCTATACTTTCAAACCTTTCCACATTTACTCCATAAGAGCCTACCAAGTGTTTGGAAGTGAAGAACTTGCTTGCGAATATGATGGACTTTCCGTCTGTGCTTACTATCCTAAAGCCTGTCCTTTCCTTTTTGACTTTATCTCTTACTTCCTCAGTCCAAAAGCCTACCGCTTTATCCTTGATCCGCTCTACCACTTTTTTTACCAGTGTAGTTTTACCTATGCCCGGAGGACCTGTTAAGACTACTTTCATAAGTATAGGTCCTGTAGCGCATAAACCCTTAGCTTTCCCCCTTCCTTTATGAAACACTCAATGGCTGAAAGTATGGCATAGCCTCCTCTGACTGTTGTGGTGTATGGAACATCATACTGCACTACCGCCCTCCTTATGTAATAGGCATCGCTTCTTTCTTTTTTGCCCGTTGGTGTGTTTATCACCAAGTTTATCTCCCCGTTAGTTATCATATCCACTACATGGGGTCTTCCTTCGGACACCTTTAGGACATGTATGGTGTCTATCCCGTGCTCCTTTAAAAACTTGTGAGTGCCTGCGGTGGCACAAACTTCAAAGCCTATTTTTTTGAACCCTTTGGCAAGATCAATGACCTTTTCCTTGTCCCTGTCCGCAACGCTTATAAAAACTCTTCCTTTTGTGGGTAATCTGTTGCCTACCGCAAGCTGAGCCTTGTAGTATGCCATCCCAAACTCTTCATCTATAGCCATAACCTCTCCCGTGCTTTTCATCTCTGGTCCAAGCAGTGGGTCTACTTCCGGAAACCTTTTCCAAGGAAACACCACTTCCTTTACCGCGTATAGCTTTTTGTTTGCACTCATAAAGTCGCTCGCAATATGCACATCTCCCTTTCTTATTCTATCAAAAACCTCTGGGACTAACTGTCTTAGCTTTCTACCTACACCTATCTTGGCTGCAAGTTTTGCAAGAGGATACCCTATAGTTTTGCTTACAAAAGGCACAGTTCGGGAAGCTCTGGGGTTGACCTCAAGCACAAAAACCTCATCGTTCTTTACCGCAAACTGTAGGTTTATAAGACCTTTCACAGAAAGTGCTTTGGCTATTTTTTTGGACTGTTCTTTTATTGCATTTATAACCTCTTCCTTTAGTGTGTAGGGTGGTATGCATGCCGCACTGTCTCCTGAATGAATACCTGCCTCTTCTATGTGTTCCATAACCGCACCAATAAGATAGTCTTCCCCATCACCTATTGCATCTACATCCACCTCAACGCTGTCAGACAGATACTTATCTATAAGTATAGGTCTTTCGTAGCTCACACTAACTGCTTCCTCAAGATAGCTTATGAGCTCCTCCTCGTCGTAAACTATCCTCATAGCTCTGCCACCAAGCACATAAGAGGGTCTTACCAAAACAGGGTATCCTATGCTTTCTGCTACCTTTAGTGCTTCTTGCTTTGACCTTACCGCAGAGCTCGGTGGCTGTTTTATACCCAGTCTGTCTATAAGCTGTTTAAAAAGTTCCCTGTCTTCTGCTATGTCTATGCTCTCTGGCTGTATGCCCAGTATGTTGATATTTGCTTTTTTGAGGGGAAGGGAAAGTTTTAGTGGTGTTTGCCCACCAAACTGTAGAAACACGCCATCAGGCTTTTCTCTTCTGATCACCTCAAGCACATTTTCAAGAACAATAGGTTCAAAGTATAGCTTGTCCGCAGTATCGTAGTCTGTGGATACCGTTTCTGGATTGCAGTTTATCATAATGGTTTCTATACCCTCCTCACGCAAAGCGTATATAGCATGCACGCATGCGTAATCAAACTCTATACCCTGACCAATGCGATTAGGACCACTCCCAAGAATAAGAACCTTTTTCATTAAAACTTTTATTATAACCCTATTTGCCTTTTAATTCCATACGGTACATTAGAAACACAGGTAAGGTTTGAAAAGGAGCTGGAGCTGGAAGACCACTTTCAATTCCACACGGTACATTAGAAACCAAAGAGAAAAAGAAAGTTTTATGTGTTTGAGTGTACTTTCAATTCCACACGGTACATTAGAAACGCTCAAACCTGCTAAACTCTGGTATGGCTTTTGAAACTTTCAATTCCACACGGTACATTAGAAACATGGAAGACCCTATAGACCCAACCGAGAGCGTCTTCGCAACTTTCAATTCCACACGGTACATTAGAAACACTATCCAGAGGTATCTTTTAGGTTCAATCCTCTCTACTTTCAATTCCACACGGTACATTAGAAACAATCAATACTCAAAGCTTGGAGCCATAGTCAATATTCTGGCTTTCAATTCCACACGGTACATTAGAAACCATTCAATTCACAAGCGCATCATCATCACAAAAGAACCTTTCAATTCCACACGGTACATTAGAAACAACCCCCTTACGAAATTTTCTAATCCTTGAAAGACACTTTCAATTCCACACGGTACATTAGAAACATATTGATAAGCAGTATCTAAAACCTGTTCGTATAGTCTTTCAATTCCACACGGTACATTAGAAACCAAGGATTACAAGGGAACAGTTCTTAGAGCTAAAACTACTTTCAATTCCACACGGTACATTAGAAACAAAAGGAGGTAGGTGAGATGAAAGAAGTGCTTTTTGCTTTCAATTCCACACGGTACATTAGAAACGAGGTTTTTGGAGCTAAATTTAAAGCATGAGTATATTCTTTCAATTCCACACGGTACATTAGAAACCCCAAAAGAGATATTCAAGAAAAACATTATACATCAACACTTTGCTAAAAGGGGTACCCTTTTCAAATGAAGTTAATTTTCGGAAATCTTCAGTTCCCAAAAAGGGGCTGAAAAATTGCCATTTCTAACTATTGAAACTCAACAGTTCCAAAAGTACCTCATCAAAACATCAAAACACCAAAATGTTTTGATGAAGACATCAAAGGTATACTACCCCTATAATCTTACAAACACAGTCCTTATTCAACTGTCAAGATGACAAGGGGCTTATAAAACCCCTCAATCCTTTTTTTGATTTTAATCCTTAGAGAGAGAAATTGCTTATGATATATATCATAAAGTGTGTTGTTGGTTTTAGCTTTAACACTTCCAGCAAGAAGTCTGGAATCTTCTAAAGTCGGAGATGAATTGCTTACTGATAAAAATAGGTTTCGGTATATAATATTTATGGGAATAGAAAATAAAATCAAGGTAAAGAAAAATGCTAAAAGCATACAGATACAGAATATATCCAAACAAAGAGCAAGAGGAGTTCTTTGCTAAAACATTTGGAGCATGTCGCTTTGTCTGGAATAAAATGCTTGAAGGAAAGTTAAATGCGTTGAATAATAAAGAAAAATTACCAAAAATCACTCCTGCTAAATACAAAAAGCAATACCAATTTTTAAGAGAAGTTGATAGTTTAGCATTAGCTAATGTTCAGTTAAACCAAGAAAAAGCTTTTAGGGATTATTTTAAAAACAAAAAACATTTTGGACTACCTAAATTCAAAAAGAAAAAAGATAAACAATCATACACTACAAATAATCAAGGGAACACTATAAGAATAGATTTTGAAAAACAATTGCTTTACTTACCAAAAGTGAAAACCGGAATAAAAATAAAACTTCATAGGATTTTTGAAGGAAAAATTAAATCTGCTACAATAACAAAGACAAAAAGTGGAAATTATTATGTAAGCATATTAGTAGAAACAGACAAAGTTCAAAATAAAATAAAACAACCAAAATCAAAAATATGTGGAATAGATTTAGGACTTAAAGATTTTGCAATAATTACAAATGATAATGGAAGCTGTAAAATAGAAAATCCAAAATATCTTGTAAGAGCCGAAAAAAGATTAAAAAGACTACAAAGACAATTATCAAGAAAACAAAAAGGCTCTAACAACTATAAGAAAACAAGGGAAAAAATAGCAAAATTACACGAATACATATCCAATGCAAGAAATGATTTTTTACACAAGACATCCAAAGCCATTATTGACGAAAACCAAGTCATAGTGGTGGAGGGTTTATCTGTTAAAGCTTTACAACAGTCAATGCTCTCTAAATTAGTCTCTGATGTATCATGGGGAACATTCTTGAGATATTTAGAGTATAAGGCAAATTGGTATGGTAGAGAATTGATTATCGTAGACAGATTTTATCCATCATCTAAAACTTGCAGTGTGTGTGGATATATCAATACTCAATTAAGATTATCTAATAGATATTGGGAATGCCCAGAATGTAATACCTTCCACGATAGAGACATAAATGCAAGTAAAAATTTGTATAAAGTAGGATTAAGTAGGGTTGGAACGACCCGAACTCAGGCCTGTGGAGAATGCTCTGACGGCGGAACGATGATTTATCATCGGTCTACGAGTCAACATTCTATGAAGCAGGAAGCTACCACTTCTGTAAGTGGTAGTAGTTCACTTTCTTCGCTATGAGAGTGTTTTTTGTGCTCTTTTTTGTATTTTGGAGTGGTTGTTCTGTGGTGATAAAAGAAAAGCCAAAGCGTTATGAAGGTGGGTTAAAGGTTAATTGCCATAGTCCCATATACACAAAGGGTTTTTATTGTGAAGGAAACAGAGCAAGAAGTGGGTTGGTACAGCCTTGGAGTAAGGTAAAGATAATTAACCTGAAAAATCAAAAAAGTATAACTATAGCGGTTATGCGCGATGATGATGTTGATGGAGTGTGTGTTCCAGAAAAGTACAAGAGCATTCTCGGTGGAAACCCTTTTCCTGCAAAGCTTGAAATAGAAAGGTGTGGAAAAGAAGGTATCACAGAATGTCCTGCAAAGATAGAAGGGTTAGCAAGCTATTACAGAGAGCCCTATCACAGTAGAGAAACTGCGTACGGTATTCCTTACGATATGTACGGCATGTACGCAGCCCATAGAACCCTACCTTTGGGAACCATGCTTAAAGTAATAAACACGGAAAACCAACGGGAAGTTGTTGTTAAAGTTATAGACAGGGGACCTTTCAAAGAAGAAAGAGTGTTGGACCTTTCTTATGGTGCTGCAAGAGAACTGGGTATGATTAACAGGGGCGAGGTTAGGGTGATAGCTTATGTTTTAAGGTGCGGAGAGTGAATTTTGCGAACCACGGGCACAAAGGCTTTTGCGGAGACAAGCACTGTATCTCCTACGCTTAACTCTTCTGCAGTATCTTTATCAACAACCACCTGCACCAGCTCAGAACCTATAGCAAGGGTTAGCACACAAACTACATCTGTGTAAGTTTTTTCCAAAAGTATAGCATTTAGGGAAAACTTAGGTGAGCTTCTGCGCGAAAAGAGAACTTCCTTAGGTGTTCCTTCCGCTAAAACTTTTCCTTCCAACAGATACACCACTCGGTTTGCAAGTTTAAAAGCGTCCTCTTTGTCATGAGAAACCATGATGACAGTTATCCCATAATTTTTGTGAAAGTTTTTTATCTCCTCTCTAAGAACTTGTGCCGTTTGATGGTCAAGGGCTGAAAGGGGTTCATCTAAAAGAAGTATGCTGGGCTCTCTTGCCAAGGCTCTCAGGAGTGCTACCCTCTGTTTTTGTCCTCCTGATAGAGATGTGGGATTTCTGTTGGCAAGATGCTCCATACCTGCCATTCTCAGGAGTTCCATGATCTTATCTTTATCCCTTCTCTTCATACCAAAGGCTATGTTTTCAAAAACACTCATGTTAGGAAAAAGAGCGTAGTCTTGGAAGACAAAACCCACATCCCTTTTTTGAGGTGGAAGGTTTATACCCTTTTGGAAGTCAAACCAAACCTTACCTTTTACCTCTATGTAGCCTTCATCTGGCTTTTCAAGTCCTGCTATCATACGCAAAAGTGTGGTTTTTCCGCTACCGGAAGGACCAAAAACTACAAGAAAATCCCCTTCCTTTACTTCAAGCTCTACCTTAAGGACGAAATCCCCCTTTGCACCGTGGAGCCTTTTTTTCACGTCAAGCCTTATCAAGAGATGCTCCACCTCCTGTTTAGGATATAAAGGCTCAAGAGGGCAAGCAGAGAAAAACTCAAAAGGATAAAGGCATACAGATGAGCTGTTGAGTAGTCTATCTTTTCTACCGCATCGTATATTGCTATAGACACTACTTTAGTTTCTCCTTCTACGCTTCCCCCCACCATGAGCACCACACCAAACTCACCCACAGTGTGAGCAAAAGAGAGCACCAAGCCTGTAAGTATAGATGCCTTCATATTGGGAAGTATAACCCTCAGGAGCGTCTCTAACTTAGACTTTCCAAGAGTCCAGCTTGCTTCTATCAGGTTTTTAGGCACCGATCTGAATCCCGCAGTTAGTGGATGGATCATCATGGGCATGCTGTAGATAATAGATGCAAGCACTATGCCTTCAAAGTGAAACACAAGCTGTTTTCCAAAAAGCTTGTACCACAAATATCCTAAAAAACCTTTTTTGTTGAAAAGCAGAAGAAGGTAAAATCCTAAAACCGTAGGAGGAAGCACCAGAGGTAAGGAAATCACAGCCTCCAGAAGGGTATTCACTCTGTGTTTGGTGTATGCAAGATAGTAGGACAAAGGTATTCCAATAACTAAAAGAATAAGGGTTGTCCAAAAGGAGAGCTTTAGGGTAAGCCATAAGGGTACAATGAACTCACTCATGGACTACTTCCAAAGCTACATGCCATGGTGGCAAAAAGATAAAGACCTTTTTACCTTCAGACAATCCAAGAAGATCCACCTGCTGCTTCAAAAGAAGAACCTTTAGAGTTGTTTCCCCTTTCTCCACGTGCACCATGCACAGCACTTTTCCCACCTCCAAACCTTTTACGACCCCATCAAAAGTATTTATGTTAGCGATGGGCTCTTGTGTAAGCACAGGGCTTGTTTCGTTAAAAAAACAATCTACAAGAGAGCTTTCCTTGATAAAACCCGCCCCCTCTCCCCTCTCTTCTAAAACTACGGAGTGTATAGTGCCTATATGAGTGCTTACCTCCACATGAGAAATTCCGTGATCAAACTCAACCTTCTCCACTCTTCCCCTGAGTAGGTTCATTTCTCCTTGGGTACATCAAAACCGTATTTTTTGAGTATCTCCACCGCTTTTGGAGATAGCACAAATTCGTAAAAACGCCTTACCGCTTGGGAGTTTTCACCAACCTTAGTAATACCATAGCCTTGCACTATGGGTTTGTACTTGTCCTCTGGTATAAGCCAATAGGTGCCTACTTTCTTCATGTTCTCAGACACAGCCAAAGAGAGGGGTATTATACCCACATCCGCAGAACCAGAGTAAACAAAGCTTGCGGTTTGGGACACGTTTTCTCCAAGCACCAACTTGTCCTTTATCTTGTCAAAAACGCCGTAGTTTTCCAAAGCCTCCTTAGCAGCCCTTCCGTAGGGTGCGTGTTCCCAGTTAGCCACAGCTACTTTTCTGACCTTTGGGTCTAACAGAATTTGAGGAAACTTAGAGGGGTCTAAACCCGAATCCTTTCTTACCCAAACTACCAACCTACCTATAGCGTAAGGCTTGGGTTTGGTTATTACGTATCCTTCTTTGTATAGCACCTCCACATACTTCATGTCCGCTGAGAAGAAGATGTGAAAGGGTGCGCCTGCCTTTATCTGAGCGGTGCCCTTACCCGAAGAGCCAAATATTAACTCCACCTTGTCCTGTGGATGTTCCTTCTCGTAGAGCTGTGCTATGTCTTTGAGAGCGTACTGAAGGTCTGCCGCAGCAAAGACCCTTATGAGCTCCGCCCTTGAGAAAGAAAATGCCACCATGAGAGCAAAGAAAAGAGTCCTCAGCATGTCATACACCTCCTTTATAATCTTGCTATTTCAAGCTTCTTGCTTGCGTAGTATCCGGGAAGGTTTTCCAAACATTCCCTATACACTTTGGAAGTCAGAGCATTTATAACCCTTTGAAAGTATTTATCCTCCTCAAGCTCTTCTCTGTAGCAGATACAGTAGTCTTCCCTTTTGACACTGAAAAACCCAAGCCCATACTCCACCGCAAAAAGCCTTGTAGTGATCCCCGCATCACCAAAGCCGTTCCTTAGGCTAAAGGCTATGTCCCTGTGGCTACCAGAAACTTCCTTCCATTGTGTGGGTCTTATGTCTTCCTTTATCTCCTCGAACACCTTTCTGGCACCTGTGCCCTTTTCTCTTAAAAGCCAAAGGAGGAAGGAGTTTTTAAGATGCTGAAGGCTTTTTACCTCTAAGCCCTCCCTCAGAGCCACTCCCTCCTCCCAAGAAAAAAGCTGAGCAAGGCGAAAGCCCCTTCCAAGATACTCACTAACCACTTTTAAGTTTTCCTCAAAACTACCCAAATGTATACCGGCAATATGCACCCACCCCTCCTTCAGAAGCCTTAGAGCCCTCTCACTGGAAGCGTGTATAACTATAAACCTGATGCCTTCCTCTAAAAGCTGATAAGACACTAAATTTATAGAGACATCGCACCCTGCGAACACATAGGTAGGTAAAGGATTTTTGTTAAGGCGGTGTATCTCACCTTTGCTATAAAATCCGTCAGGTGGCATAAAGCCCGCAGGATAAAGAACTTCTCTATTTGACATCTTTGCGCTTATAAAAGGTCCTCCTTTGAAAGCTTCGAAGGTTATGGGTTCTTCTTCTGGTGAAAAGAGCTCTTCCACGGTGCAACCTAAAGCCTTTGCAAGCCTCAAAGCGTAATCTACAGAAGGAAGAGCTCTTCCAGACTCTATGGCGCTTATGGTGGTTCTTGGTATCCCCGTAAGTGTAGAGAGATCTTCTTGAGACAACCCCCTCTTGAGCCTGTAGCTTTTTACCCTGTTATAGCGCATGACAATATATTATATATATCCGCTAAAAAAAATGTCAAACCTTGTAAGGAAACTAATTGAACCATTATAATCTTTTGCATGAAATTTCTTATATTATTGTTTTTGGAGGTGCTTATGACAAGTTTGGTTTTGGCAGAGGAGCTTTACACATACAGGCTACCTAACGGTGCACAGTTGATTGTAAAAAGAAGAGATGACACTCAAGCGGTTGCTCTTCATGTATGGTTCAAAGTGGGTTCTATATATGAAAACTATCAAGAAAAAGGTATGGCACACTTTTTAGAGCACATGCTTTTTAACGGCTCAGAAAAGTATCCTTATGGCCAAATAGACAAGTTGGTAGAAAGTATGGGGGGCAACATAAACGCAGGTACTTCTAAGGAGTACACCTTTTATCACATAGAAATAGCAAAGCCTTACTGGAAGCCGGCTTTGGAGATCCTGTATCAGCTAACACAAAAACCACTCCTGTCTGAAGATATGATAGAAAAAGAAAAACCTATAGTCATAGAAGAATTAAAAAGAGGAAAGGACAACCCATCAACAGTCCTTTGGGAGGAATTTGAAAAGCTCGCTTACAAAGTATCACCTTATAGATTTCCCATTATAGGCTACGAAGAGACCATACAAAAATTTACAAGAGAGTCCCTTTTGAGGTTCTACAGGAACTTTTACCAACCTAAGAATATGTACATAGTAGTGGTAGGAGATGTAGACCCGGATCAAGTAAAAGAGGAGGTTATAAACACCTTTGGCAAAGAGGAAGGTAGGCCTGTTGTAAGACCCCATATACCTACAGAACCTGAGCAGATGGGTGTCAGGTTTAAAGAGATCACGGATAGCAGATTAGAAAAGGCTTACTGGATAATAGGTTGGAGAGTCCCCTCGATAGGTTCAAAGGAATACTACGCTTTAGTGGTATTAGACCAAATCTTGGGTAGTGGAAGGACTTCTGTGCTTTACAGGGAGTTAAAGGAAAAAGGCTTGGTTTATAGTGTTTATACTGGAGACTTGGCAAGACCACAGGACAACATGTATGTTATAAGTGCCACTTTTGATCCTGAAAAGTACGCACAGGTCAAAGAGCGCTTAAAAGAAATTCTAACTCAATTGAGTTCCCAGCTAACTGATGAGGAGCTGAAAAAAGCAAAGGAAAGGTTGATAAATTCAGAGATATTTTCCTTAGAGAAGGTTTCAAGTGATGCTTACTATATAGGCTACTCAATAACCGTTGTGGGACTCTTAGACTACTACAAGTATTTTGAAAACAACATAAAGTCTGTTAGAAAACAAGATGTCCTGAAAGTTTTAGAAAACTGCCTAAACAAAGAGAACTACGACGAAGTACTTATGCTACCTAAAAGATGAGTGCTTTACTTTTTATACTGATATTTCTTACTTTATCTTTTGGAGGTGAAAAAGTGCACAGCGTAGTGCTTGATAATGGTGTAAGGCTAATAATAAAACAGACTCACGGAAAGGGCATAGTTGCGGGTGTTATATTCATAAAGTCTGGTGTGCATGGAGAGAGCAAAAAAGGTATTACAAATCTTATCACAACACTTCTTACAAAAGGTACAAAAAAATACAGTTCTTATGACATAGCCAGTGCCTTTGAAGATTATGGTGGCAGTATATCCGCAAATACTACAGATGATTATGTAGAGATAGCTTTTGCGACAAAAGTGGAAGGTCTGCAAAGAGGGCTTGAAGTGATAAGAAGTATGCTTTACGAACCTGCATTCAACGAAGAAGACATCAGCAGAGAAAAGACAAACATAATAAGTGCTATAAGGTCCAAAAGAGAAAGGGGATATGAGCTTGCCATGGAACATCTTAGGACACTAACCTTTAAAGGAACTGATTACGAAGTTTCTCCCTTGGGAAAAGAGGAAGACATAAAGAGCATAACCAAAGATGACCTGATAAACAGATGGAAGGATCTGCTCAAAGGTGGAAGCGTAGTGGTCAGCATAGTTGGAGATATACAACCTGAGAAGGTAGAGACTATGATAAAGCCCTTGTTTTTAGAAATGCCTATAGGTGCCTTTGACATTGGTAAAAAGGATGTTTATATACAGACAAGTCAATTACAGAAGGTAAAAAGGCCAGGTGCACAGACAACCCTGCTATGCGCTTTTAATGCCCCAAAGATAGAGGATAAGGACTACTACAGTTTTAAAGTGCTTGTGAGTGCTTTGGGAAATGGCATGACTTCAAAGCTCTTCAAAGAGTTAAGAGAAAAGAAGGGATACGCTTATGCCACCTACGCTTACTATCCTACGAGGCTCCTTTCTCCTAGAATGTTTGCTTATGTGGGAACCTCACCTGAAAAAAGTCAATCCGCTTTAGAAGACCTCATAAAAGTAGTTCAATCTTCAGAGCTTACTCAAGAAGATGTAAAGCTTGCTAAAAGCAAGCTTGTGGGTGATTTCCTCCTTGATCATCAAACAAGACTCAAACAGGCATGGTATTTAGGATTTTACGAGATCATGGGTTTGGGTTGGAAGATGGATGAACTCTATCCAGAGAAAGTAGAAAGCGTAAGCTATCAGGAGGTTCTTGAGGTTCAGAAGAAATATTTAGACAAACATCAGTGTGTTGTGGTGGAGCCCTAAAAACTAAGCTCCTTCTTTAATCTTTCCACATCCTTTATTATTATCTCACCCCTTCCCAGCTGAATTATTTCATCTTTTTCTAAATCCTTCAAGAGTCTTGATACAACCTCTCTGACGGTTCCTATGTCTTTAGCTATATCTTCGTGCGTTAGTCTAAGAATCTTACTCTTTAGAGACTTTTCGTAAAGGTACTTTATGAGTCTTTTGTCCACCCTTTTTGACAAGAGCTCGTTGAGCATAACAAACAGCTCGTAAAAGTTTTTGGCTATCATCTCAAGGACAAAGTTTCTCCAGTAAGAGTACTTTTCAAAAAGATCTCTCACCGCGCGCACATCTAAAAGAAGCCCTGTTGTATCTACTTCAGCAACTGCGTAAGCCGGGTAAGGGATGTTTTTTAGTATGGAGATGTTGGTAAACATGCAAGTCTCACCTGCAGTTATGCGATACAGGAAGATCTCCCTTCCGCTTTCTAAAAGTAAGTAAACTTTTAAAGAACCTTCCAAAACTATGGGGGATGCTTGGCATAAACTTCCCGGAGATCCCACTATGGTGTTTGCCGGTACATGCACCTTCTGAGATCTTGTAGAAAGTTCTTTTTTAAAGTCTTCTGGTGCAAAAGGAAACAGTTTGTGCGCGTAATAGTATATCTCTTTTTCTCTCTCTTCAACCATGTGAAAATTATACCTCCTTCAAAAGCTGAGAAAGTTTAAAAAGAGAATAGAGCTTTAGTCCTTCCTTTTCTATGTTTTCCCTTCCGCCCTCTTCTCTATCAACTATGCAAAAAACGCCTAGTACTTCAAAACCCTCTTCTCTGCATGCTCTTACAGCCTTCAAGGAGGAACTTGCGGTAGTGACCACATCTTCAAGGACCACAACTTTTTCACCGGGCTTCAGCAGACCTTCAACCTGTTTCCCGGTGCCGTGCATCTTTTTTTCTTTCCGAACCACAAAGGGTTTTATTGGGTTTGCATCCAGATAAGATACGAAAGCTACCGCATAAGCTATGGGGTCAGCTCCAAGAGTTAACCCCCCTGCTCCGTGTGGTTTTAGAGGCTTTATAGCAGAGTACATTACGCTACCTACAAGGTGTGCTCCTTCTGGATCAAGGGTTATCTGCTTGAGGTCTATGTAATACCTGCTGTATCTTCCCGAGGATAACTTAAATATGGGTTCTTGCGCTACTCTTAGGGATCTTTCTAAGATCATCTTCTTAAGTTTTTCTTCAAGCATTGCCTCTTAGTTTCTGTTTTGCATACTCCATAAGCCCACCTGCTTTTAGTATAGCCTGAAGTTCGTTGGGGAACTTGGTAGCTGTATACTCTTTACCAGTCGTTAGGTTTCTAACTATGCCTTTATCAAGGTCAACCTCTACCTCATCTCCGTGGTTTATCTCGTCAACTGCCTCAGGAGCTTCCACAATGGGAAGGCCTATGTTTATGGCGTTCCTGAAAAATATCCTTGCAAAGGACTTGGCTATAACTACAGGCACACCAGCATACTTTATCGCTATGGGTGCGTGCTCTCTGGAAGAGCCAGAACCAAAGTTCTTTCCTGCAACTATTATGTCTCCTGGATTGTGCTTTTGTGCAAAGTCAGGATGTTCGGAATCTTCCATGACATGTTTGGCAAGTTCCTTGGGGTCAGAAGTATTTAAGTATCTGGCAGGTATTATCTGATCTGTATCCACATTATCGCCAAACTTCCAAACCTTTCCTCTTATAACCATGTGAAAATTATAACTTATAATAGGTTTATAACCATGAGAGAGTTTGTGCATCTGCACCTTCATACTCAGTATTCGCTTCTTGACGGAGCAATAAAGATAAAAGACCTTGCACTAAAAGCCAAAGAGTTAGGCTACAAAGCGGTTGCCATAACGGATCACGGGAATCTTTTTGGCATTCTTGACTTTTACAGAAGCATGAAAAAGGAAGGTATAAAACCTCTCATAGGTATGGAGGCATACTTTACCACAGGCTCACGCCACGAGAAAAGAGGAAAGGGTTCTGAAGATAACATAACAGATAGGTATAACCATCACCTCATCCTAATAGCAATGAACGATGTAGGGCTTAAAAATCTGATGGCGCTTTCAAGCATATCTTACAAAGAAGGTTTTTACTACAAGCCGAGGATAGATTACGAAGTTCTAAGTGAATACTGTGAAGGTCTTATCGCCATAACTGCGTGTCTAAAGGGCGTGCCTACTTACTACGCATCCATAGGTGATGAGGAGAAGGCAGGCTATTGGGTAAAAAAATTCAAAGATCTATTTGGAGAAAACCTCTATCTTGAACTGCAATCTAACTCCCTTGAGGAGCAAGAAAGAGCTAACAGAGTCCTTATAGACATAGCGAAGCGTTTGGGAGTTAAGCTGATCGCTACTAACGATTCCCATTATCTAAATCCTGACGACAGACTTGCTCATCAGGTTCTTATGGCTATACAGATGAAAAAAACCCTGATGGAAATACAACAAGGTGTAGGTTTTAAGTGTGCGAACGAAGGGCTACACTTTGCAAGTCCAGAGGAGGTGTGGAAGAAGTTTGAAGGCAAGTTTGAAGGTTGGGAAAAGGCTCTTCTTAACACTCTTGAAGTAGCAGAAAAAACATCAGATACCTTTGAACTTTTAGAAAGCGGAGGGTACTTACTGCCAAAATACGATACGGGTGATAAGACTACCGGAGATTTTCTAAGAGAACTTGCCATAAAGGGGTTAAAACAGAGAATACAGCAGGGGCTTGCAAAAGATACGAAAGAATACTGGGATAGGCTGGAGTACGAATTGGAAGTGGTCTCAAAGATGGGTTTTGAGGGCTACTTTCTCATAGTGCAGGACTTTATAAACTGGGCTAAGTCTCAGGGGATACCCGTAGGTCCCGGAAGAGGTTCTGCATCTGGTTCTTTGCTTGCTTTTTCTCTTGGTATAACGGATGTGGACCCTATAAGGCATGGTCTTCTCTTTGAAAGGTTCTTAAACCCAGACAGGATATCTATGCCAGACATTGATGTGGATTTTTGTATGGAAAACAGGGACAAGGTTATACAGTATGTGAAGGAAAAATACGGCGAAGAGAATGTGGCACAGATCATAACTTACAATGTGATGAAGGCAAAACAAACCCTGAGAGATGTGGCAAGGGCTTTGGGAGTGCCTTACTCCACCGCAGACACCCTTGCAAAACTTATACCACAGGGTGATGTTCAAGGTACTTGGCTTTCCTTAGAGGAGATGTACATAACACCTATAAAGGAGCTTTTGGAAAAATACGGACAGCACAGAAGGGACATAGAGGACAGCGTGAGCAAGTTCAGAAAGATGTGTCAAGAAAACCCAGAAATAAAAACCCTTGTGGAAATAGCTCTAAAGCTTGAAGGGCTCACACGGCATACTTCTTTGCACGCTGCAGGAGTAGTCATATCTCCTATACCCTTGCGCGAACGCATACCTCTTTATTACGACAAAGACAAAACCCTTGCGACCCAGTTTGACATGACCAAGTTGGAAGAAGTGGGACTCATAAAAATGGACTTTTTGGGACTCAAAACCCTCACCGAGTTAAAAAAGATGAAGCAGTTAGTAGAAGAAAGGCATGGAATAAGCATAGACTACCTTAGATTGCCTTTGGACGATCCTGCAGTATATGAGCTTCTAAGGGCAGGAAACACTACGGGTGTCTTTCAGCTTGAAAGTGTAGGTATGAAAAATCTTCTCAAAAGGTTGGAGCCGGATAACTTTGATGACATAGTGGCAGTATTAGCACTATACAGACCAGGACCACTAAAAAGTGGTCTTGTAGATAGCTACATAAACAGGAAGCACGGAAAAGAACCTGTAGAGTACATATTCCCAGAGCTTGAGCCAGTTCTAAAAGACACTTACGGCATCATAGTGTATCAGGAGCAGGTAATGAAAATATCTCAGATACTTTGCGGTTTCACTCCGGGTGAAGCGGACACTCTACGAAAAGCTATAGGTAAGAAGAAAAAAGATGTCATGCAAGAGATGAGGGAGAAGTTCATAAGAGGGGCAGTAGAGAGAGGCTATGACGAGCAAAAAGTAAGAAAGCTGTGGGAAGACATAGAGGAGTTTGCCAGCTACTCTTTCAATAAATCTCATTCAGTAGCTTACGGATACATATCTTATTGGACCGCTTACATGAAGGCACACTACCCAGAAGAGTTTTTTGTAGTAAAGCTCTCCACAGAGAAAAGCGATAAAAAGTTTATAAACCTCATAAGAGATGCAAAAAACATGGGCTTTACCATACTACCACCTGACATAAACGAGAGCCAAGTGGACTTTACCATAGTGGGAAGGGGGAAAATAAGGTTTGGTCTTGCAAGAATAAAGGGTGTAGGAGAAGATACAGCCAAATCCATAGTGGAATGTAGAAAGAAAAAATGGAACAGTTTAAGCGATTTTCTAAGAAGCGTAGACCAGCGGAAGGTTAATAAAAAGGTGATAGAAGCTCTCATAAAGGCAGGCGCTTTTGATTTTACAGGAGAAAGCAGGGAGAAACTACTCTCTAACATAGACAAAACCTTAAAGAACGGTGTTATTCCCTTAGGAGACCTCTTTGGTGCAAAGGACACAAACAAGGATAACACCATAGATCCCTTAAAGTACGAAAAGGAAGTGTTAGGCATTTACGTATCTAAACATCCCATAGACCCCATAGAAAAACTGCTTCTTGGGAAGGTAAAATGGCTTGAGGAACTTGAAGAGTTAGAAGAAGGCACTTACTACTTTGCGGGTGTAGTATCAGAGCTAAAGGAGAAAAAGACCAAAAACGGCACTTACATGGCAAGCTTTTACCTTATGGACAAAACGGGTATAGCTGAGGCAGTAGCTTTTCCAGATATATACGAAAGCAATAAAGAGATCCTAAAGGAAGATGCCCTCGTAGTTCTAAAGTGCGATGTGGAGCACGAAGAAGAGTACGAAGAGACTAAGCTTATAGTCAGAGAAGTTTACAAACCAGAGGAGTTCATAAAAGGAGAGAGCATGTATCTAACTTTGGTTTTCACCAGAGAGCTTTCAGATGAGGAGCTCACAAAACTAAAAAACTGCCTTACAAAGCACAGCAATCAAGAAGGAAAAGAGCTTATCTTAGACCTTCGGATAAACGGCTACAGAACACTACTACAGGCGGACCCAAGCATAAAGGTCCTGCCCTCCGCGGAACTATTAGAAGAACTAAAGAAGTTAGACATCAAACTGATAGTTTAAATGAAACTTAGGAAAATCCTTTATGTCCTCCTCCTTCTCCAAACATTCTATGGAGGAGCTTACGAAAGAGAGCATGTAATCTATGTTTATGTATCTAAAATTCTTTGGACATTCTTTTAGCTGGGCTTGCACTTTTTTGAGTACTCTCAAAGCGCTGTCTTTTCTTCCACATTTGTAGTGGTAGTACGCTATGGCAAGCCTTATAATCCCCTGATAGCAGTTTCTTGAAAGCTTGTCTTCTTTGGGGAAAAGTCGCCATATGTCTTCCAACACCTCATGAGCTTCGTAAAACTTTCCTTCCTCCCAAAGCTTCTTGACAGTAAGAAGCATATCTTCTTCTACACTCATCACATTTTAAACCCCAGATAAAAACCACCAAGGAAAGCAGAAGAAAAAGCTACCTGTCTAACTATTCCGTAAATGAAGCTGTTAAAACCTTCAAACATGCCTTTAAAAATATTCAAAAAGGCTGACCAATGAATGTCTATTATACCCTTACTCTTGAGCCACAGCAAAGAGAGTATGTAAAGCCCCAAGAGCATAAGGAAAATATTTAACACTCTCTTTACAGCAAAACCTACCACAAAACCTGCAAAACCTCCGTAGCCCAAGTCTGCTACAAGCTCCTCAACGCTCATTGGTATCTGAGCACGCTTGGATTCAAAATATCTGGGTAATTTGTGTTCATTTCGTAATCAAACAACTGTTTCCTTATCTTTTTAAGGTCGCTTCTTTCTGGCTTGAAGGGATAGCTTTTTATGTCGCTTACTGAACTATCACCAAAAGGTCTGTTGCAGGCAACCTCAGTAGTTTTACCTCTACATCCAGAAGTCATGAAGGGTCTTCCACTCCAAAAGATCTCCTCAAAGGTATCTTGGTCTATGCCGAAGTGTACCACCTGTCCTTTTTCGTTGAACTTCATGTCCTCGTACCGAGCTATCTTGTTGTCTATAAGGTATCTGGCGAACTGTACTCTTCTGTACTGTGGTGCTGGACATGGCTTTTCCTTTTCCATCATGGAGCCTTCTTCTGGCCAGAAGGAAAAGAGGTGAGTTCTTGCGCCTAAATCTCTGACCCTCTGTATGGTTTGTATCATTTCTTGCTCTGTTTCTCCAAGACCTACTACCAGATGACAACCTGCATAACCATCTCCCATCACATCACAAGCCCACTCTAACACCTTCCAAAAGGTTTCCCACCTGTGAGGGCTTTTCATGGGTCTTCCTCTTAGCTTCTCAAATATCTCTGGTGTTGCGCAATCTATAGCTACAGTAACAGTATCAGCACCAAGCTTTTTATAGTCTTCCATATCTTCGTATGTGGTTCCCGTTGCGTTTATAAGCAAAGATACGAAGATTTTATCTCCCAGCTCTTCCAAAACCCTTTTGAGCACATACTTAGTATCCCTTATAGCCTTTGGGTGCGTGATCTGAGCTATACAGAGTCGTTCTACATGACCTACACTTTTTGACCTTTCTATGATGTCTTCCAGTTTTACGGTAGGCCACTCCACCCTTATGAAGTTCTTTTTGGAGTACTCCATATCCCTTGCTTTCTGAAGACCACAATACGCACAGTCTGCATGACATCCAGATGGATAGGTCAAAAGCGTATTTATACAGCTTAGCTTAGTGTTCCTATAGAACTGTCCGGGAACTAAACCTAAAGTCATAGCGGCAGCCATACTTATCTGAAGATATTCGGGACTTTCCTTTTGCTCTGTGAGTTTTTCAAGTACCAATTTATTCATAACTTACCTCCTCTAAGTATTTTAATAAGATTTCTGATGGCTTTTCCACGATGGGATATGGCATCCTTCTCTTCTGACTTTAGCTGTGCCATGCTCTTTTGCATACCTTCTGGCTGAAAGACGGGATCATAACCAAAGCCTTCTGAACCTTTTGGTTCTTCAAGGATACTGCCTTCACACTCACCTTTTGACCAGTACCCGGCGTCTCCCAAACTCAGGATGAGGAAAGCTACAAACTTGGCTCTTCTGTCTTTTATACCCTCCATCAATCTAAGTAGTTTCCTTATGTTGGCTTCATCCTTTGAAGTCTTTACCTCTTCTTTTCCTCCATACTCATGATCGTAGAACCTGCTGGAAAAAACTCCCGGATAGCCATCAAGCGCATAAACCACAAGCCCTGAATCGTCTGCAAGGGTAGGCATACGGTACCTTTCGTAGTAAGCTTGTGCCTTTATGTAAGCATTTTCCAAAAAGCTTGAACCCACTTCCTGAACCTCTATCTCCTCTTTAGGAACTTCTACTTGAAAGGAATAAGCTTCTAATAGCCTCTTCATCTCCTCTGCCTTTCTTAGATTGCTCGTTGCTAAAAGTATCCTCTTTAGCTCCATTGTGGCATAAAAACAGTTGAACAGCAGTTTTGGGAAACTACAGGCGAAAGACCCATTTTTCTTGCGTAAGAGAAAACACCCTCCGCTGGAAAAGTGATGCCATTGACTCCAGCATGGAGAGCGTACATATCTAACCTAAGCCTTTCCTCGCCAGCAGGTCTGGCACAGCCTATCACCACATGGGTTGTAGGTAGTTTTTTCCTTGCATGCAATATTACTCTTGCACTATCTTCTGCTTTTGGTGGTGGTAGCAATTGGAACTTAGCTTTTCCATAGTAAGGCATGACTACTACTAATACTAAGGCTGAGGGTTCAAAATCCGAGATAAGGTCTATAGCTCTGTATTCTCCCAAAATTTTCCCGTAGTGAAGCCCTATAATAACATGGGGGACTATGTTGTGTCCGTATTCTTTGAGATTTCTCAAAGATGTTTCGTAATCTTTTACGCTTTTGTGTGGCATTTTATAAACTTCCGCTATAGTTCTGTCATCACCTATTATGTCCAAAAGAACTGCATCTACCTGTGCTTCTTTTAAGCCTTCTGCGAGCCCCTTGCTCACAAGTCCCACATGACAAGTCAGGATCATACCCAGCTCTTCCTTTAAGTATCTCATAGCCTTCAGAAAGGGCATAAGCTCCACAACACCGTCTTTGTTAGATCCTCCTGAGATGAGAACACCTTGTATGCCCTTTTTCTTGAGTTCTTCTCCCACTTTTATAAGCTCTTCCGGTGTGGTTGCTGGTATCATGTGCCAAAGGATCTTAGAAGCACAGTGATCACACATGAGCTCACAGTGTCTCCCCGTTATGGAAATGTCCACAAACTTGGGACCGGAACTCACCTTAAAGTCATCTACCTCGTAGTGTTTAAAGCCTGGACTATGAAAGTATATAGTGTTGCCAAAAAACTTTTTCCTTATCTCAAAACCTTCTTGAAGTTCTTCAAGGAGGGTGTGGTCCAAAGACACACCCTCAGGAAGGTCTATCAACCGCACTTTATACCCTTCTCGTTTATTACCTTAGTCAGGGCTTCCACCGCAGACTGTCCCTTAAGAAGCTGGTTCACCTCGTCAGGATTAGAAGGCTTTATCTTTGCTATCCATCCTGCACCGTAGGGATCATCGTTCACAAGAGCTGGGTTTCCCTTTAATGCTTCGTTTATCTCAACTATCTCGCCTGTTAATGGAGAAGGCACAGGTCCCACCCACTTTCCACTTTCAATGGTAGCAACGCTTTTGCGCCTGTCTACAGTTTTACCTACCTTTTTGGGTGTGTAAGCTACGAGCCTTCCTGCCATAGCAGCGGCTACAGAGGTGAGCCCTATGGTGAAAGTGCCATCACCGTTGTCCTTTGCCCAAGTGAAGGCGTTAGCCTCTGGGTCTACATCGTAAAGCAAGTCCTCGGGTATGTTGCACCCATTAACTACTGCCATATCTATACCTCCCATGTATGAGATTTCTTAAAATATTAACACTTTATCCGCTTCCAGTGCCCTAAGGGCAAACTCACTGGCTGGAACAATCCCATCAAGTTCTTTTATAAGGTCTTCCTCGGTGAGCCCCAAAGAGTCCACTGCTTGCTTGCAGGAGTAAAACTTAACGCCTGCCTGTTTGGCATCTTTCATGAAGTCATAGACCGTTTTTGGTTTTTTCCCGTTGGGAGAAAGGCAATTAGGCTCTGCAGGAACTATCTTTTGAGCCACACCGCGCTTAAGAAGATTTGTACCATCCATATTAAAGAACATCTCCACTTCCGCTTCGTTAGAAGCCATGAGAGCTGCTATATAAAAAGGCGATGCACATCTCCAAGGTGTTCTGGGACCACTGGTCATGAGGATAACCACCTTCATGATTCTATTACCTTCCTTGCTTCTGCCTCATCTGGCACACCTACAAACACGAGTTTCCCATCTATTATAGTAGAAGGCACAGACCTAATTATAAGCTTCTTTGCCCACATTTTACCTTCTGGCTGAGCCACATCAAGCACATCGTACTTAAAACCGTATTCAGCTTGTAATTTTCTCCAAAGCATATCCGCATCGGGACATGTGGCACACCATTGGGATACCAAAAGGATCACATGCTTATCCTTTGCTCCCATCATGTGCACCTCATGCAGACTATGTCCCATTCATCTATGTACTTTTTCATTTCTTCTATAGCCTTTTCACCAGTGACAAGGTCTTTAATATCCCTCTCTAAGTCCGCAGGTTTTATTTTAGCAACCCAGCCTTCTCCGTAAGGGTCGTAGTTTATTATATCAGGTTGTTCAAGGACCTTTTCGTTTCTTTCTATCACCTCGCCTTCTATAACCGCGTTTATTGGTCCTGCCCACTTACCACTCTCTAAGGAAGCCACAGGCTTGCCCTTCTTTATGTACTTGCCTGGCTCTTTTATTCTCGCGTGCAAAAGCCTACCTGCTCTTACCTGTCCCACATCGGTAAGACCCATGGTCACAGTTCCGTCTTCGTTTATCCTAAACCATGTCTGCGTTTCTATATCGTAATAAAGGTCAAGGGGTACAACGCAACCGTTGTACTCCCATTCCTTACTGGTAGGACCACCCAGTCCCATCAAGCCTCCTACGCAAGGCCAAGTCTTTTGAGCACAGGAAGTGGGTCTGAGAGATTATCCTTGAGTTTCACATCGTTAGCGCTATAACCAAAAGCCAAACCAAGCAGTTGAGTGAAGTATGCAGCAGGCACATCTACATCGGGAACTCCCTTCATCATAAGCCTGTGTCTGTACATCTCAAGGGAAGCATGGCATAGCGGGCATTCCGTTGCTATTATGTCCGCTCCGTTTCTTTTGGCTGTCTGGAGGATCATCATTACGAACTTTTCAGACACCATCTCATCAGACAGTGAGTGGGGTCCTCCGCAACATTGGGTGTGCATAGGCTCAAACTCCACATTGGTAGCTCCTGCTGCCTCCAGCAGAGCGTTCATATAATAGGGGTGTTCGTCATCATCTGCGGTGTCTCTCTTTCTTGGCCTTGCTTCTTCATCTTGACCTCCTGCGTGTGCGTATGTCCTTGCGTAGAAGTGAGGTCTTGTGTAAAGACATCCGTAGTAATTGGCAACTTTGAGTCCTCTTAGAGGTCTTTTGGTCTTTTCCTTTACCTTTTGAGGTCCTGCCTCGTGATAAAACCATTCGAGTATGTGGTAAGTGTGTGGTATCTTATCAAGAGGGTCTACGCCACCCTCTCTGAGAAGTGCGTTTACCTTTTCGTAAACGCTTCTGTCCGTTTCTAAGAAGTACTCTGCTCTTTGAAGTGAGAAAGAACAGCCGTTGCAAGGTGCCACTATAACTTCGTGTCCCTGTCTTCTTGCCAAAGACATGTTCCTGGCATTTAGGAGCATGGTGCCCATAAAAGTCACATTTTTAGACTCCATGGCACCACAGCAGTTGTAATCTTCAAGATAGTCAAGCTCTAAACCGAGCTCTTTGGCAACGATCCTCGTTGAGACATCATACGCTCTTGAGGCACCTTCTAAAGAACATCCTGGGTAATAAGCTACTCTTTTACCTATTACACCCATTTTTAACCTCCTTAGTGCGCTAATGCGCCTTCTTCTTCCATAACTTTTCTAAGCACCTGCTTAAACTTGTTCCAGTTTTTGGTTCTTGGGTGGAAAAGCATATGCTTAGCATTGAGTATGAGAAAGTCTATATTCATGGATTTTATGGGTTTTATGGTCAGCTGTTTGAGCCACTCGGGGGTCTCTCCTATGAAAGGTATAGGTTTTTTGAGAATAGGGTCTTTCACCACCTTGTAGCCTTGCTTTTCTATCCATCCAAAAAGAAGCTCTCCATCCTCTATCCTTCCGTATTCAAGCACTTGCTCCGTAAAGAACTTGTCAAACTTTTTGGAAGGATACTCTTCAATGAGCCCTTTCTTTGCCATGGTTCTGAGAATCACCTTTAGAACCTCTTCCACTAGCACACCTTTAGGGCATCTGTGAGTGCATTTATGGCAAGATACGCACCTCCACATTACATCCGCTCTTTTTTGTAGCTCGTCTATTAGACCTAATCTTGCAAGGTATATAAAATGCCTGGGGTTGTAGCGCTCATCCCAGTAGTTATGAACAGGACACGATGCAGTGCAGTAAGAACACTGATAACACTGATTTATGGTTTTTCCATCTGGAGAATTTACTATTTCCTGAGCAAAGTCAAGGTCATAGTCGTTTATGACCCTTGGTAGGATTATAAGGTTCCAGTCCCCAGAAACGTCTACACCTTCAACTACAAGTCTTTCCTTTCTCAAAATCCTCTCTGGCTCTACCAAACTCCTTTCGTGTATAGCCATGTTTTATACCTCCAAAAGGTCTTCTTTTCTTATTATTCCTAATAGCCTCCTTGCCATGACCCCCGCAGGAGGGAAAAAGCCTTTGGCACTGTGCATGGTAGAAAGGGTCATATAATCCACATAAGTTGCGTATATCATGGCAAGGAATATGTCCACAAAAAGGTATCCTCTTACCTTTATACCAAAATCCGTTAATTTTTCCTGTATTTGTTTGTATATACTTTCAAACTCTTCGTAAGTCTCTCCGTACATATTCCTCTTGGGTGGCTCTTCCTTTAAGAAAACTACCGCACCGCTTTCACTTTCTGGATCCCATATCCAACCTGTCCAAAGCACGTACTCTTCAGGAAAGGTAAAGTGTAAAAGCTCCGATGCTATATCCCTTGCGGATTTTTTATCAACACCTCTTACCTCTTTTACGAACTTTTCCACTCTCTCTTCCCACGAGTTTGCCTTTCCATACAGAAGATCGCTTATAGCTTTCTTTAACCTATCTACACCTGTTTCCTCTATAATCTTTTTCCTCTTCCTTCTGCTTGCAAAGATCTTTTCAAGGATAGTATCAAGCTCCTCTTCAGTCAAAGAGGCAAGCCTTTCTTTGCTCAAAAGTTGTTGAAAGAGAAGGGACTTGGCGAGGAGATCCCTATAGAGATCTTGCACAAAGTCCTCGCCTTCACCCAGTATCTTTATCAGGTAGTCCCTAACTAAAAAGTCATCTAAAGTGGTCCCTTTAAACTTTTTCTCCATCATACACTAACCTTAGCACCAATAAATGCTGCCGCTTCTGCCGCTGCAGCTTCACCTTCAGACAGAGAGGATTCTATGTCTATGGGTCCTTTGCATGCACCTGCTATAAATACGCCGGGTTTGTTGGATATTATATTAGAACCAGATTCTTCGGAAGGTATGAGGAACTGGCTATCTGGGTCTTGAGCAAGACCAAGTATTTTTGCCACTTTCTTTGTACCTTCGGAAGGTTCCATACCCAAGACTAAAACCACTAGATCCATGGGTACTTCTGCAGGTCTTTGAACTATGGTGTCTTCGTGTTTTACCCTGAGTCTTCCGTCAGCAGGGCTATAAGTTATCTCCGCTATCCTACCTCTTACATACCTTACACCGTACTTTTCCTGAGGTGCCCAGTAGAAAGGATACTCCCAAGTGCCGTAAGTTCTCACATCCATATAGTAGCAAAAGACATCAACATCCGGATAGTGTTCTCTTATTTCAGAGCCTTGCAGACCGGATAAGGCACATCCGTATCTACAGCAGTGTACATTTGTAACGCCAAGCTGTCTATCCCTTGAGCCTACACAGAAAACAAAAGCGACCCTTTTGGGTAGCTGTCCGTTGGAGGGTCTGTAGAGCTTACCTTCTCTTGAGAACATCTGTTCCAATTCAAGGTTTGTGATAACATCTGGATAAAGGCCGTATCCGAGTTCTCCCTTTCTTCTGGCATCAAAGTGTTGAAAACCGGTAGCTACTATTATAGAAGCCACTTCGTGAGTTTCACCGTTGGAAAGTCTTACCTTGAAGTTTCCAGGTTCTCCTTCGCAAGCTTCAAGTTCCGTCTTGAGCTTTACCTCTACATTGGGGTTTTCTTCTACCTCTTTGATGTAAGGTCCCAACACTTGAGACGGCTTTAGCTTCCTTGGTATGAGTGTGTGATAGTCCTCAAGTATGGGCCTACCACCGAGCTTCTCTTCCTTTTCAATAAGGAGGGTAGGCACGCCGAGCCTACCCAGCACCCTCGCTGCACCAAGACCAGCTGGTCCACCACCGACCACTAAAACCTTCTTAGCCATGAAAAACCTCCTCTATTAAGACTTGAATAGTGGCACTGCAGCGGTTGCGGAAGCTTTTGGCTTTCCAGTAGATGTTCTGCTGTAAGGCTCGTAAAGGTCGTATGTCTTGAAGAACTCCATGAGCTCGTCGTACTTTCCTGCCTTTTCAAGCTCCGCTATGTACTTAACAGTGTCTTCCCACTCTTTCTTGAGCTCTCTCCAGTTGGTTATACCCATCTTTTCAAGAAGGGGCTCGTAAGCAGAACAGTTCCAGTAGAGCTGAACCACCTTAAAGGGATGAGCACCACACGCAAGAGCTGCAAACATCACATCAGACATAACAGCTACAGGATAGTACATACCGTGAGCTTTTCCTATCCACTGGTTCTTTTCAAAGGTTGTGGTGCATCCCGTGTCGTGCGTAATGAGCACGTCAGCTTTGACCTCTTCGTATATAACCTTGAGTTTCCTCTGTATGGCAAAGGACCTGGTAAACTCTCTTTCCGTGAGTATATGCCTGAAGCCAAAACCACAGCAGTCGTACCATGTGGAGTAATCTACTACCTGTGCACCAAGAGCTTGCATGACCGCAGTAGATGCTGCAGGTCTTTGACCGTTGAATACCTCAGGATCATAAGGATAGTCGTCAGCTATCATCTTATATGTGTGGCACGCGTTGTGTATGGCAACCCTCACATTGGATACATCTATACCCTTGGGCTTACCTTCTTTTTGGTAAAGTTCTGCTATCTTATACCTCATAGCGTGGACCCACTCAGAGTAATGGACCACTTCTTGAGGGATGACTATCCTTCCATCCTCTGTGAGTCTTCCCAGCTTTTTGAGTATGGGTTTTACCGCATCTCTGAGCTCTTTGTTCATGATGAGCTGTTCCCTGGTTTCCTTGTAAGAACCAAAGGATGTTCCGCAGTGTATGAGAGGATAATAACCCGTCTTCCAAGCTTGGTGCATGTTCCTGAGCCACACCGCTGCGAGAGCTACAGGATTTGATGTTCCAGAACCATGGTAGTTCCACGCAGTGCAAGATGTTTGGTGAGGTTCGTTGAGGTAATCAAGTCCAAACTTATTCATAAACCAAAATACAGATGCGGGATATCCTGGTATATTTCCACACTGACCACAGGATTTGTGATGCCACAGCTTGTTGGTGGGTATAACCTTTATTCTTCCCGTCCTTGTGTAAACATACACTGGCTGGTGCTCTTCAGTGATCCTGTGTATGAGTATTTCACCCTTCGCCTCGAGCTCCTCCATCATCTCAAATATGTGATCGTAGTGAGCGTTATACTCCTTGAGAGGGAAGGGTGGCTTCTCAGGATACATAAGTATGCTTCCTTCTTTATGATGTCCGTGTGCCATGATAAACACCTCCTTAAGTTTTTTGGGCTTTAAACCCCTTCATAAGCTTATTCCTCTTCGTACATCTCTTGATAACGCTCTTCGTTCTCTTCCACTATATCCATTATCACGTTGTAAAGGTTAGGATCAAGCTTTTCAAGCATCTCAAAGATACCGGTTTCTCTCCATATGGTGTACATCTCTATAGCTGTCTCCAAAGATACTTCCCAAGCGGTTTTGACAGACTTTCCTACATCAAAAGGTATTGCCATTCTCTTGGCTCTTAAGTTCTCCATGTTATCTGCCATCTTGGGACCCCAGTCTGGGAAGAAGTCGGGCTGTAGCATGTCTGCTGATAGCTGGTTTCCTGTGGTCATCACCTTGAGAAGAACTCTTCCGTAAGGCTTAAGAAGATCCTTTGTAGCTTCAAAAGCATTACGCACAGCCACTTCTCTCATTATGGCAACAAGTCCACCTGGGTTGTTGACAAAGGGACAGCGTATCCAACAGGTAAAGCATTGAGAACACGCCCATATGTACTCGTGCATCATGTCATACAGAACTTCTACATCTTCTTCAAGGAACCTTTGGACTATTTCTCTAGGAGAATAATCAAAGAATCTATTTGATGGACAGGATGCGGTACAAACTCCACAGTTAAGGCAACCAAACAGGTACTCTTTAAAACGAAAGTCTGACTTTACTTCCTCAATGATCCTTACCTTTTCTTCCCACGGAACGCTTTTAGTTTTTTCCGATATGGGAAGGTTGTATCCATAAATATGTCCATCCATAGCCTATACCTCCTTAGGCAGTTCTACATAAAAAAATGTAGGGTATTGGTACCTCAAGTCAATTAAGTTTTGCTTATGAGCATATAAGTATATGCTTATAAATTTGCTTATAAATTTCCCATAAAAACAAGTAGGGTTAAAGCGTGATAACCGCATACTCACCGCTCATCAATTTATCAAGAAAGGCAGCACCACCTATGATCCCATCACACAGCTCTGGGTTCACGTCTTCCTTTTTGTATATTTCCGTCAAGTCAAGAGAAGGCACACACAGATATATCTTTACACCAGCTTCTTTCGCCATTTTTATAAAGTCATAAACGGTTTGTTCTACGCCTGGCCTTACTTTCACCTTTTTGGCGTTATCTCTCATAAGCAAGAAACCTGCTTCCGAAGTTATTACCATTTCCACCTCATAGTCCATGGTAGTTGCTGCGGTAGCAAGGAAAAAGGGAGCACCAGCTTGAGGGTTTATGAGTTCTCCCGTTGCAGGCTCAGCCCTCTCAAAGAAAGGTACAGTTAAAATGTAGAAGATGAGCTTTTCATAACCTTGTGCAGCCATCTTTATCTCCTCCTTATACGAAGATAATCATAGGTTTGTCTGCTTCTAACACATAGTTCATAAAAGTTGCTGCTCCTGCAGGAGGTTCAAGACCTTCTATGAGGTCTTCGTACTTGTATCCGAAGAGCTCCATAGTCATTTGACAGGGAATAAGCTTTACATCAGCTTCTTTACACGCTTCTATAAGCTCGGGAATACTTGCAACTCCATGCTCTTTTATGGTTTTTTTCATCATAAAGGTCATGAGGTCTGTCATTCCCGGTATTATGCCCATGATCTGAGGAGGTCCGGGAAAGATGGAAGATATGGTGTTAGTTATGGCATTCTGCATAGATGGTGGAAAAGCCATAGGCATAGCTGGATTTCCTATGGGTGCAATTTTTAGTTCATTCATCTTTTTTTTGTGTATTATGTTTAATCCGTAAAAGGTAAAAAAGATGGCGGTTTCTATACCCAAAGAGGCTGCAGTTGAAGCAAGAATCAAGGGTGGATATGCCATATCAAGAGTTCCTTTTGTAGCTATTATGGCGAGCCTTTCAGTAGCCATCTTGTTCCCTCCTTATTTCTTCCTAAGGTAAAAGATGATCTTACCTCCCTCCTCAACAGTTTCCAAAAGCTCATGACCCGTTCTGCTACAAAAGGCAGGTATGTCTGCCTTGGCACCGGGGTCTGTGGTTATGACTTCAAGGATCTGGCCAGACTGAAGTTCTTCAAGAGCTTTTTTAGTCTTAAGGACGGGAAGTGGACAGTTAAGACCTGAAGCGTCAAGCACCTTGTCTGGTGTTATTGTAGCCATGATAAACACCTCCTAAGTTCTTAATAACAGTATTATAATATAGTAAACCTCTCTGTCAAAGAACACAATAGTTTTTTTTAAAGTAAGTATAAGATAAGCTTATAGTGTTTGAATTCTCTCAAGCACTTTTTTATAACCTTCTGTTAGGTCTCCTAAATCAAACCTGAATCTGTCCTTGTCAAGCTTCTCTCCAGTTTTTAAGTCCCAAAGCCTGCATGTGTCTGGAGATATCTCGTCTACTATACCTATGTTTCCATCAGGCAATTCTCCAAACTCAAGTTTAAAGTCTACAAGCAAAAGCCCATGCTCTTTGAAAAATTCCACAAGTATCTGATTAGTCTTTAAAGCCATGCCCTTTAGGATGCTTATCTGTTCCTCCTTTAAAAGACCAAGAAGGATAATATGTTCGTAGCAAAGGAGGGGATCGTGAAGCTCGTCCCTCTTATAAAAGAACTCCACAAGAGGTTTGCTAAGGACTTTTCCCTCTTCTATACCCAATCTTTTGCAAAGACTCCCTGCAGAAAGATTTCTGACAACTACTTCTACATCAAACCTCCTTGCCCTCCACACGAGCATCTCCCTCTGGGAAAGCTTCCGGATAAAGTGCGTCCTTATACCCTTCTTTTCAAGAAGTTCAAAGATAAGGCTGGATATAGTGTTGTTGAGCTCTCCCTTCCCAGCTATTTCTGCTTTTTTAGTAGCATCAAAGGCGGTGGCGGTATCCTTAAAGTAAAGAATGTACTTATCTGGATCTTGGTGTTTATAAACTATCTTGGCTTTACCTTCATAAACTTTTTCCATAAGTAAAATTATATGCGAGGGGAAGCCCCCGCAGAGAAACTTAGAACTTCCAGTTTAAGCCAACAGATACTGCATCCTGTGCATTTTTACCCTGTACTATAAAACCAAAACCAGCGTTGTCTGTTGCGCTAACACTCTTTTCAAAGGCATGCTTGTAAGCGAGGTCCACACTAAAGGTATTTGTAAACTCATAACCCAAACCTAAGGTTATGTGCTGTTCGGTAATGGCTGGAAAACCAACAAGGTTAAAGTAAGCAATGTTGAAATCGCTGAAAGGTGCAGAGAAGTTGGGTATGTTGTTGGCGTTCATAAGGTTTTTAGCACCACCTCTTATAGGGGACTTACCGTAGTTATAGCCTGCCCTTAGAGCAAGCTTGGGAATGGGTCTGTACTCACCACCTATGGCTATGACCCACTGGTCTTTCCACTGAAAGTTCTTGTAGCCTTTTGCATTCTTCCAGTTTATCCAGCGTATGTCCATGCCTACCTTAAGGTTTTGCATGGGTTTTATACCTACACCAAAGGCAAACTCCTGTGGTTGTGTTAGCTTTAGGTCTTCAAATCTTCCATCACCGTTGGTGTCAAAAACCCTCTTGTACTTCATCTCTACTGGGCTTTGATATGTCAGACCTGCAAACACAAAGTCTCCCATGTTGTAGGCAAGACCTATCTGAGCACCTATACCGTAAGTCTGTGATTGTCCACCTCCCGCGTTCCAACAAGTTGTGGTAAAAGGTTGGCACATGTTTGCTCCCATGTCAAGAGAGCCATAAGCTAAGTGTATAGCACCTGACACGGAAATAGCGTCGTTTATCTTGTAGGCAAGGGCTGGTATAACTCTCATAAACTGCAGTGTAGTGTGCATATTGGCAAGTCTGGGGTCCTTGTTTCTGTAATCTACACCCATACCAGATACACCGAAAGCTCCTATACCAAAGGTAAGTTTGTCATTAATTTGATGAACTATACCCACCTCTGGTACAACAAAGACCTTTGCATCACTTGTAGCTTCTGCAGGTGGATTCATTGGACCCATAGGAGTCACATTGGTTTTTGCTTTGACATGAGGCATAAAGAGTATTCCACCAAAGCTAAGATTAAAGCCTTTATAGTAGCTCATCCATGCTGGGTTTCTAAAGATGCTGTCTGTGGGTCCTACAGGCATACCCACACCTATACCGCCCATACCCCTTGAGGCAGGCGAAACTCCTATAAGGTTATCTCCGTTAGTGGCAAAGGACAAACCCGTGAAACCCATAAGTGCGCCCAAAAGTAGAGCCTTTCTCATCTTACTACCTCCCTTTTAGAGTCTTACCCTTTTATTATAAGTGCAAAAAATGTGAAGATTATTCAAACTGCTTATAATTTTTTAAGAGAGCTTTATACAAGCTGTTCTATAAGCATAACTTTTTTTTCCAAACACTCTATTAGTTTTTGTAAGTTTTCCCTTTTTATAAAGTAGACCCTTCCACCTATAGGTGTGTTTTCTTCTTTCATGGGCTTTATCCTTATGTAGCCAAGATCCTTGCTTGCTATGTATCCTGTTGTGTACTCTGGGTCATCACTCCAGCATACTTCTGCTATAACTCCGCAGTGTATGTTTTTGGTAGCTATGGCTAAGGCATCTATAAGCCTCTCAAGATAGAACTTTTTTATGCCTCTCTCCTTTAAAGCTTCTTTTACTGCGCTACGGTTTCTCCAATCTATCCTTGATGTCCTTATACCTCTTTCTTGGTCTGGCTCTAACCTTTCTCCGCTTTCTACATCCATCAAAACTGCACCCCTCATGTTTCCTCCCTTAGGATTTGGTCCTTCCGTTAAAAGCTTTAGAGCTTTTCGTACCAAATCTTCACTTATTCCTATCTCCTTGAGTTTTTTTACTACAAAGTTATGGGCTTGTTCTACACTCTCAAAGTCATAGCTTTTTATAGGAAGGGAGTACGGTATGGTTTCTATGTTATCAACTCTTTCAACTGTTATGACTATCTTGTCGTACCTTTTGGGTCTTTTTAGAAGTTCTGCAACAACCCTTTCAAGCTCGTAGTGTGGTATTACCCTTTCTGCACCAGATACATGCTTTCCGTCAAGTTCCGCTCTCATCCTAACACTACGCATGATTAAAAATTATATGCCTTAGTATGTCCTCACAGGCGCTTGGATTGGCAAACTCCTTTATCTTTTTTGAAAAGTCTTCTATGTTAGCAAGAATGTGTTCAAGAGCCTTAATGATCCTTTCAAGGTTAGCGTATTCCTGTCTTAGGACTATACCTCCTCCCATCTGCTCTATCTCCTTAGCGTTGTAAAATTGGTGGTCTTTTGCGGAAAAAGGAAAAGGCACAAAAACAGCAGGTATGCCAAATATGGAAAGCTCTGTTATGGTACTTGCTCCTGCTCTTGAGATGGCCACATCGCATGCAGTATATATATACTCCATCTTGTCGCTGAAGTCAAAGACCTTGACGGGTAGTTTTTTATCTCTGTAAAAATCCGATACGAACTCTTTATCTTTTTCTCCTGTTAAGTGAATACCCTGAAGGTGAAGGTGAGAAAACACATCAAGAGCTAAGCGGTTAAGGAATTCAGCTCCCTGACTTCCTCCTATTATCAGAAGCACTGGCTTTGTAGGATCAAAACCAAAAGACTCTTTTACTTGCTTTTTGTCAAGATGACTTCTTAGTAATCTCTTTCTTACGGGAATACCTGTCTTTACCACCTTTTCTTTGGGAAAAAAGCGCCTTGAGTGTTCAAAGGTGATAAACACCTTAGTGGCAAACCTGCTAAGAAGCGTGTTGGTAGTGCTGGGAACAGAGTTCTGCTCGTGTAGGTAAAGAGGCTTTCTTTTTACGATTAGTGCCATACCTAAGGGTAGGCTTGCATAACCGCCAAAAACTATGCCACCTTGCGCGGTTTTTATGTATCTTGTTAGCTTCAAACTTTCAAACAGGGAGTACACTATAGCTTTTATCTTATCTTTTACGCTTCTTCCTACAAAAGGGTAAGATTCTACAAAAGTTGCCTTGCAAGGTATTGAGCTCTTGAGCCTATTCTCTATACCTCTTTTAGAACCCACAAACTCAACATCTAAACCCTTCTCCAACATACACTCTATCAGAGCCAGCGCAGGGAAAAAGTGTCCTCCAGTACCTCCCCCTGATACATAAAACTTCATGCTATCTTCTGAAGGAGCCTTTCTATTCTCTTTAGGACTCTATCCTTTGGTAGTACATCGCACATTATGTCCACACCTACACCCTGCAACTGTCCTGTGAGGGCTATTCTTAGTAAGTGCCACACATCCTTTGCCTTCACATTCAATTCTTTTTGGACTTCTTTGGCTATCTCCTTTATGCTTTGAGCATTTAGTTCTCTCTCTTTTATCTTTTTCAACAGCAGGGAAAGTATATCATACGCCTTTGCGTTCTCAAGTTCGTTCCAAAGCTCCTCTGAGAGTTCAAACTCATCCACAAAGAAAGGCCTGAGCCTCTCAACCGCTTCTTTTAGTGTTTCAAAAGAGTCTCTGGTTTTTTCAAGCACCTTCCTTAGGTAATTTCTGTCTTCTACTTGGTAGCCTGCAGATTCAAGAAAAGGAATGATCCTATCTATGAGAGTTTCTATGTCCAAAACCTGCCTTATATAAACACCGTTCATCCACTTTAGCTTTTCTTTGCTAAAAACAGCGGGGGAAGTATTTACATCTTTGATGTCAAAGAGTTCTATGAGCTCCTGCTTTGTGTATATCTCCCTGCCCTCCTGTGGAGGAGACCAACCCAAAAGGCAGAGGTAATTGAGCATGGCTTCAGGAAGATAGCCATCCTCTCTGTAGTTTTTTACCGATACCGCACCGTGCCTTTTGGAGAGCTTGCTTCTGTCCTCACCAAGGATCACAGGAAGGTGGGCAAACTGCGGTAAAGAAAAACCTAAGGCTCTGTATATGAGGATCTGTTTGGGTGTGTTGGGTATGTGGTCCTCTCCCCTAATGACATGTGTTATACCCATAAGAGCGTCGTCTATGACCACCACAAAGTTGTAGGTGGGTGTTCCATCACTTCTTACTATCACAAAGTCTCCAAAATCATCTGTGTTTATGGATATGTGTCCTCTGATGATGTCCTCAAAGACTACATCCTGACTGTGAGGCACTTTAAAGCGTATGGTGTAGGGCTTTCCAATGCTTTTTAGATACTCTACCTCTTCTTGTGATAAAACCCTGCACTTTCCCGAATACCTGTATGCCACTCCCTTTTCTACTGCCCTTTGCCTTTCTTCTTCTAATTCCTCGGGAGAGCAAAAGCACGGGTAGGCATGACCCAACTCTATGAGCTTTTGAGCGTACTGTCTGTATATGTCAAACCTTTCTGACTGCCTGTAAAACTCATCCCACTCTAAGCCTAACCAGAGGAGGTCTTCAATGAGCGTTTCTTCAAATTCCTTTGTTGACCTTTCCAAATCCGTGTCTTCTATCCTAAGGATGAACTTACCATTATGGTGGCGTGCAAAGAGATAGCTGAAAATAGCGGTCCTTGCATTACCAAGGTGCAGGTATCCAGTGGGACTTGGAGCAAATCTTGTTATCACCATGCTTTTATTATAAGGCATCCATGAGCTTCATCTTTTCCTCTTCTATGGCTTTTCCCAACTGTCTTCCACTTAAACCTTTGAACTTCTCCAAATCAACTTTTACAGATCGCAGTTTTTCAAGGTATACCCTTACTTTTTCCTTTATGTCTTCTTCCGTCATCAAAATAAGCAGGAAAGGTAGGGGTTTATTCTTTAGCAGAAGGTATATTTCTGAGTTTTTCTGTGCACTCAAGAGCTTTTTTGTGAGTTCCTTTTTGTTCTTCTTTATGTCCTCGTAAGTTTCTCTTACCCAAGCAGGAGCACTTATGTCCACCAAAAAATCCATACCTTTTTCACTCTCTTCAAGCAGGACAAGAAGATAAACCCACCCGTAATCTATCTTTTCTTTGGGAAACTCTATTCTGTGCCATGCTATTACATCTCTTAGGCTGAGAAGTTTTTTTTCAAGCTGAGGTGACCACCTTATTCCTACAAGAACATGCTCCAACACGCCGTACTTTTTGTAAAGCTCAAGTATCTCAAAGATTCTTTCCTCTCTGAGAGCTAAGCGTAGTTCGTTCATAAGCCTACCTTTGGGAGCTTTTGCTATAAGCCCTGCTGATACTGCGTTTATGAGGAGTTTTTCCGTGCTTTTTGATAGCTTAAATCCCAATCTGCCGGCAAAACGCAAGGCTCTTAGAATCCTCACTGGGTCTTCTACAAAGCTCAGAGGGTGGAGCACCCTTATGAGTTTGTCCTTGAGGTCTCTGAGCCCACCAAAGTAATCTATCAAAGTGCCAAAGCAGTCGGGATTTACACAAACTGCCATGGCGTTTATGGTAAAATCCCTACGCAGAAGATCTTCTTTGAGTCCTGCGTATTCCACAAGGGGGTATGCACCAGGGTGAGGGTATGTTTCCCTTCTGGTGGTGGCAAATTCCAGTTTTAGACCATTGACCTTTATGTGAGCGGTGCGGAACTCTTCAAAAGGATGGTAGTCTACTCCGTGTTTTTCTGCGAGTCTTTGTGCCACCTTTATAGCGTCTCCTTCAATTACAAAGTCTATGTCCCAAACTTCTTTTTTTAGGAGTATGTCCCTCACTACACCTCCCACCAGATAAGCCCTAAAACCAAGCTCCTGCGCTATTGTGCCCACCTGTTTAGCTGTTTCTTCCACATGTGTGGGTAGTTTTATTACCTTTTCGTGAGCCTTAATCTCTGCAGTTTGCTCTCTAATACTGTAAAGAAGGTCAAGCCTTGTGATCACACCTACTAAGTTAGAGTTTTCCACTACCGGTATGAGTTTTTCCCCATAATGGGATAGGATCTCTTCTGCCTTCCATATAAAGTCTTCTGGTGAAAGCTGATGAAAATCCACAACCATAAAGTCCTTAACGCGCCCATAAGGATAGTGCTTTGCTACTTTTAGAAGGTTCTTTTTGTAAACTATACCTACTAATTTGCCACTATCATCCACCACAGGTGCGCCAGCAAAGTTCCTTTGGGAAAGTTCCAGCAAGGCATTTGAGACTGGAGTGTCCTGATGGAGCACAAAGGGTGGAGATGTCATCACATCCTTTACCCTCAGAGGAGGATTTTTCCCTTCAAGTAAGGATGTAAGCACAGATTTTACCCTTTCTGCGTCAACCCCTTCTAACTTTACAGCGCTCGCAAAGGAATGCCCCCCACCACCCAATCTTTCAAGAACACTCTCCACATCAAACTCTCCCTTTATACTCCTCCCAAACACATATGTTTTGTAGCCTGCAGATACTATAACAAAAAGAGCATCTGCAGACTTTACTTCCCTGAGTTCATAAAGGATGTTAAGCACATCTGGTTGGTAATCCTCAGACTTTAAAACCACTATGAGAACTCTCTTTCCGTTTAAAAACAAAGATTCCATGGAATGTAAGTGTTTAGAAAGGGTATCTATCTGCTCTTTGCTCCAAGTATCCAAAAGGTACTTGCGTATGAGCCTAAGGTTTGCGCCCTTTTCAAGAAGCCAAGCTATAGCCCTTGCATCCCTTGAAGTGGTCCCCTCATAGCTCAAAAAACCTGTGTCTTCGTATATACCAAAGCTCAAAAGGGTTGCGGACTCAGCAGTTATATCCACGTTCCTTGACATTAGTTCTTCAACCACTAAGGTGGTAGCACTTCCTACTTGCTCCACTTTTCCCTCACAACATTCAAGCTTTGTAGGATGGTGGTCATACACTATCACACTCCTGACCCTCCCCTTTAGCTTTTCAAGGTATTCCTTATAGTTAGAAGTGTCCACGAGTATTAGGTCAAACTCTGGTGGAAGTTCCTCTATGATCCTGAAAAAATCCTTAAAGTCCCTGAAAACCTCACCTGCTTTTTTGGAAAGCTGTTTGGGTCTTAAAAGTTTGCTATCAGGGTAAAGA
This sequence comes from Hydrogenobacter hydrogenophilus, assembly GCF_900215655.1. NCBI lineage: Bacteria > Pseudomonadati > Aquificota > Aquificia > Aquificales > Aquificaceae > Hydrogenobacter > Hydrogenobacter hydrogenophilus. Next base: position 182,542 of record NZ_OBEN01000002.1, read on the forward strand.
AGTTGCACCCCATAGGCACATGACAGAGCATCAAGGTCCGCACCCTCTTCTAAAACTATCACTTTTTCCATGGTATAATCTTAAATATGAAATTTTCAGTAGACAGGGAGGAGTTTCTTTCTGCACTTTCTAAGGCAAAGTCCGCAACAGAGAAAAAGTCCGCCCTTCCTGTGCTCAACAACTTCCTCTTGCAAGCTCAAGAAGACACCATTACCATTAAAGCAACAGACCTTGAGAACTTCCTCAGCTTTACCGTAAAAGCTGATGTATCACAGGAGGGTTCTATTGCTGTCAATGCGGATAAACTAACCAGTGTTGTGAAGGCTCTGAGTTCTGCTTTTGTGCACGGAGAACTCAAGGAGGGAAAGCTGTCCATAACAGGTGGTAGAAGCACCTTCCGTCTTACCGCTCTTGAGCCAGAGGACTTCCCTGAGTTTCCTCAGGTGGTGGTTTCCGCACAACTGTCCGCCCGTGAGCTGGCTAAAGCTATAGATAAGACGGAGTATGCCATATCAAAGGAAGACACCAGGTACGCTCTTCAAGGTATGTACATACACGAACACAAAGGGAAAACTCACTTTGTAGGCTCTGATGGACACAGGCTAGCGCTGTATTTTAGCTCTGCAAGCTTTCCCCTTGAACTTTTGCTTCCCAGAAAAAGCCTTAAGGTGATAGAAGGGCTTTTAAAAGGTAGTATAGGTGAGGTGCTTGCAGGCAAAGATGAGTCTTTTGCCCACCTAAAAGGTGAAGAATGGGAGCTTTCTGTTAGGCTCTTGGAAGGAGATTATCCAGATTATCTGAGCGTTATACCTCAAAGTTTTAGTGCTGAGATCTTAGTTGATAAAGATGAGTTCTTGGGGTGTCTCAAGCGCCTTTCTGCCATAGCGGAGAGCTCTGCCTTTCCTGTAAAGTTGAGCTTTCAAGACCACCTTGCCATCCTTGAGATATCCGAACCTGAATATGGGGAAGGAAGGGACGAGATGGAGGTAGATTATACCGGAGAGCCTATAGAACTTGGTTTCAACGGGAAGTATCTTGTAGAAGCGTTAGAAAGTTTTGATGTAAAAAAAGTCTGGGTAAAGATAGTTGACCCAGATACCGCTGTAGTAATAGAGAGTGAGGACAAAGAGAAAGATCCTTACCTCTGCCTTGTGATGCCTATGAGGATCTAAAAGGGTATCTAAGTACGGGGTTTCTGTTGGCTTCTGCTTCCTTTATCCTTCTGACCGGTGTTTTTTCTGGTGCCGATTTTATCTTCTGAGGATTTTCTTTTGCGCACTTGATGATCTCCTCTAAAGCCTTTGCGAAAGCTTCAAGTGTATCTATGCTTTCTGTCTCTGTAGGCTCTATCATAAGAGCTTCCTTAACTATTAGAGGGAAATAAACAGTAGGAGCGTAAAAACCATAGTCCAAAAGAGCCTTGGCTACATCTATAGCTCTCACATCGTATTTAGCAAGATTACTGGCAGAAAGAACAAACTCGTGCATACAGGGCACATGCTTGTATGGATCTACGAGCTGATCCTTCAAAAGATGTCTGAGATATCTTGCATTTAAAACTGCGTACTTGGCAACATTACTTATTTCCTGACCGTATATAAGTATGTAAGCAAGGGCTCTTAACATAACTCCAAAATGTCCAAAGTATGCAAGCACTTTCCCTACACTTTTTGGATTTTCCCAGTTTAAAAAATACCTCTCGCCATCAAACTCCACCTGAGGCACAGGTAAATAGGGCTTTAGCTTTTCAGAAACACCAAGAGCGCCTCCACCAGGACCACCACCGCCATGGGGGGTACCAAAGGTCTTATGAAGGTTAAAATGCATCACATCTACACCCCATAAACCCGGCTTGGCAATACCTACAAGAGCGTTAAAGTTGGCACCGTCCATGTAAAGAAGGGCACCCTTTTCGTGCAGAGCATCCGCCATGTCTTTTATCTTTCTTTCAAAGATACCCAGGGTGTTGGGATTTGTTATCATAAGCCCTGCGGTATCCTCGTCCAGTTTTTCAGAAAAGTCTTTCCAATCAAGCTCACCGTTGGCATCGCTTTTTACCGTGATCACCTCAAAACCGCATATGACAGCAGATGCTGGGTTAGTCCCGTGCGCAGAGTCAGGTATGAGTATTTTTCTTTTGTGTTCTTTGCCTCTATCTCTGTGGTAAGCCCTTATTAGAAGAAGACCCAAAAGCTCACCTTGAGCACCAGCAGCAGGCTGAAGACAAACCTCAGAAAAACCTCCAAGCTCTTTGAGAAGTTCTTTTAGTTTGTAAATGATCTCAAGGCTACCTTGAGCGAACTCTTCTGGTGTCATGGGATGAATGCTCGCGAACTCCTCCCACCTGGAGAGCTCCTCACATATTTTGGGATTGTACTTCATACTACAAGAGCCAAGGGGATAAAAGTTAGTATCTACAGAATAGTTAAGTTTGGAAAGGTTAGTGTAGTGTCTTATTACATCAAGCTCAGAAACTTGGGGAAAGTTAAGCTCCTGCCTAAAGTAATCTCCTAAGTAATCTTCTAAGTTTATCTCAGGCACATCTAAAACAGGTAAAGAATAACCCTTCCTTCCTTTCCTTGAAAGTTCAAAGATCAACTTCATAGTTCAGCTCTTCTTGTTGGGGAGGGTGACGGGACTCGAACCCGCGACCCGTGGATCCACAGTCCACTGCTCTACCAACTGAGCTACACCCTCCTACTATCTTAATTATAAGTCCTAAGGGTTAAAAGGGGAGGAGAACCTCCCCAAAGAAAATAAGGGAAGTTTACTTTATGGATTCCCTAAGGTCCTTGGCAGGCCTGAAGGTTACCACCTTTCTGGCTGGTATGTTGATGACTGCGCCAGTTCTGGGATTCCTCCCCTTCCTTGCTGCCCTTTTCCTTACAGTAAATATACCAAAGCCGGGTATGGCGACCCTTTCCCCCTTCTTTAGGGACCCTGCTATGGCAGATATGGCAGCTTTTAGAGCGGCATCTGCCTGCTTCTTGGTTATGCCCGCTCCCTTTGCAACTGCAGAAACAAGCTCAGCCTTTGTCATGGCAATCCCTCCTTACAAAAGTTTTACTCGGACTATAATAATACATCAAGCTTTAGCACTATGCAAGAGAAAATTAGAAAAAACGGAAACTTTAAGGTAGCATCTTACAATGTAAACTCAATAAACACAAGAAAAGAGCTTGTCCTGTCTTGGTTAGAAAGGGATCCCGTGGATATCCTTTGCCTCCAGGAACTCAAAGTGCCGGACGAAAACTTTCCTACAGAAGACTTTCTAAAGCTCGGGTATAAGTGCTACACTTATGGACAAAAAACTTACAACGGAGTGGCTATATGCTCTAAGCTTGAACTACAAGAGGTTTTCAAAGGTATGGGGGATCCCCTCTACGATGAGGAAAAGCGGGTAATAGGTGGAAGGCTAAAGGACTTGTGGATTATAAACGTTTATTTCCCTCACGGAGAAGCCCGTGGAGGCAAAAAGTTTTATTGGAAACTGAACTTTTACGAAAGGTTCTTAAGGTTTTTACAAGAGCGCTTCAGCCCAGATGATAAGATAATACTTGTGGGTGATATGAATGTAGCTCTTGAAGATATAGATGTTTACGACCCTGTGCTTTTAAAGGACACTATAGGAACTATGGAAGAGGAGAGACAAGCTCTGAGAAAAGTTCTATCATGGGGTTTTATAGATGCTTTTAGATACCTTTATCCCCAAAAGAGACAGTTTACTTGGTGGGATTACATAGGAGGCATGATCTGGAAAGACCAAGGTATGCGCATTGACTACATCTTGATAACAAAACCCTTATTACCACACCTGAGAGATGTTTATGTGGATATGTGGCCAAGAAAAAGAAGAGTTCCAAAACCATCAGACCATGCGCCTGTGATCGGGGTGTTTGAGATATGAAGGCTTTTTTTCTGGCTTTGCTGGCAAGCTTGGTATGGGGTTTAGCGCCTTCCTTTTTTAAGTTAGTGATCAAAGAGGGTATTCCACCCTCTGTTATCTTAATATTTCACAACCTCTCCGCTTTTATTACAGCAGTTCTCATTACCGCTATACTTGGTGAATCCCTATGGGTAAATCCTAAGTACTTAATGTTTGCCTTTATTGGAGGCTTTCTTTCGGGTTTTTTAGGTCTTTACCTTTTCTTCTTAGCTTTGCGTCATGGTGATGTTTCTATTGTTTCACCAGTAGCTTCCATATCACCTCTTTGGAGCGCTATGTTTGCCTATGTGTTTCTTGGAGAATCTCTAAGTTGGCAAAAAGTCGCTGGTATAGTGCTCATAATAGCAGGTGTTTCCTTACTGTCCTTATCTTTCCAAAAGTGATAAAATATACCTTTTATGAGAGACTATAAGGAAACGCTGAACCTTCCCAAAACAGATTTTCCTATGAAAGCCAACCTACCAGAAAGGGAACCTATCATTCTCAAAAGGTGGGAGGGTCTCTACAAAAAGTTAGAATCTGCTACACAAGGCAGACCTCTTTTTGTGCTTCACGATGGACCCCCCTACGCTAACGGCAACATACACATAGGGCATGCGCTAAACAAGGTGTTAAAAGATGTTATAAACAAATACATGCTCATGTCTGGCTACAAAATACATTACATACCAGGATGGGACTGTCATGGACTTCCCATAGAACAGCAGGTAGAAAAAGAGCTAAAAGCCAAGAAGATAGACAAAGAAAGCATAAGTAAAGTGGAATTTAGAAAACTATGCAGAGAGTATGCGAAGAAGTTCGTAGACATTCAAAGAGAAGAGTTCAAAAGGTTAGGCGTGCTGGGAAACTGGGAAGAGCCATATCTGACTATGGACCCAAGCTATCAGGCAGGTGAGGTAAGAGAACTGGGAAGACTCTTTAAAAAAGGTTTTGTGATAAAAAGCAAAAAGCCTGTTTATTGGTGCATATACGATAAAACAGCGGAAGCGGAGGCAGAAGTAGAGTATTACGAAAGACAGGACCCAAGTATTTATGTAAAGCTCCCTCTGATAAACCAAAAAAGCATCTATCTTGTTATATGGACTACTACACCTTGGACACTTCCCGCAAACATGGGTGTTATGGTAGGAGAGGACTACGAGTATGTCTTTTACCAAGTAGGAGACGAGACATACATAATCGCTAAGGAGCTTGTTGAAGACTTTGAAAACATCACTCAGCTAAAAGGTAGGGTCGTTAAAAGCGTTAAGGGGAAAGAACTTTTGGAGCTTGAGTACCAATCACCTTACGGAGGGATAAATAAGGTTTATCCCTCAGAGTTTGTGGAGTTAACTGCTGGCACGGGCATAGTGCATATGGCACCAGGACACGGTAGGGAGGACTACCTTGTGGGAATAAGGTACGGACTTGAACCCTTTGCACCCGTTGATGATGAAGGGAGGTTTATACCACCCGCACCTGACTTTTTAAGAGGCATAAGGGTATTTGATGCCAACAAACTCATAATAGAGGACCTAAAGAGCAGGGGGCTTTTGCTTTATGAAGGCACTATTACTCACTCTTATCCACACTGCTGGAGATGTAAAAATCCAGTGATATTCAGAGCAACATCTCAGTGGTTTATAAGCATGGAAGGCAAAAAGGATGGAAAAACCCTCAGGGAGTTAGCCCTTGAGGAGATAGACAAAGTCAAGTGGATACCACCCTATGGAATAAACAGAATAAGGTCTATGGTGGAAACCAGACCAGATTGGTGCATATCAAGACAGCGCTACTGGGGAGTTCCCATAACGGTCTTTTACTGTAAAAGATGTGGCCATATAATAGCAGAAGAAGAAGTATTTGAGCATGTGGCAAGGCTTATAGAAAACCATCCTTATGGTGCGGATGTGTGGTTTGAACTAACAGAAAAAGAGCTTCTACCAGAAGGCTATGCGTGTCCCAAGTGTGGAAGCGATGAGTTTAGGAAGGAAGAGGACATTCTTGATGTGTGGTTTGATTCTGGATCTTCCCATGCGTGCGTTTTGAGGAGAATGGGTATAGAAACTGCAGACATGTACTTGGAAGGGTCTGACCAACACAGAGGATGGTTTCAGTCATCACTCCTTGAGTCTGTAGCATCTTACGGAAAAGCTCCCTACAAGTCTGTACTCACACACGGCTTTACCGTTGATGAACAGGGGAGGAAGATGTCCAAATCCTTGGGTAATGTGGTCTCTCCTCAGGAAGTCATAAAAGATTTAGGAGCGGACATATTAAGACTTTGGGTAGTATCAGAAGATTACACCCAAGATGTAAAGTTAGGCAGATCCATACTCCAAAGAGTAGTTGAGGACTACAAGAAAATAAGGAACACCTTAAGGTTTCTACTGGCTAACCTTTATGACTTTACTTCACGGGATGTTCTTCCCTATCATCAGCTTCACCACTTTGACAGATGGATGATATCACGCCTTCAGCTCATATTAAAGGAACTGCACAAGCACTACAGGGAGTATGCCTTTCACAGGGTTTATCAGATCATCAGGAATTTCTGCAGTGTGGAACTTTCAAGTTTGTATCTTGATGTGCTAAAAGACAGGCTCTATACCTACGCACCAGACTCTTGGGAAAGAAGATCCGCTCAGACAGTTTTGTACCATCTTCTAAAAGCTTTGACTTTAGTTATGGCTCCCTTTTTGAGCTTTACCGTGGAGGAGGTTTGGGAATACATAAGAAAAATGGACGAAAGTCTTGAAGAGAGCGTTTTCTTCCACACCATACCCTCTCCAGACGATAACCTGATAGACCAAGAACTACTCACAGATTACTCCAAGCTTGAAAAGTTAAGGGACGAGGTTATGAAAGCCATAGAGATGGCAAGAAAAGATAAGTACATTAACCATCCTTACGAAGCCAAGGTTTTCCTTTGGGGTAATCAGGAGTATATGGACCTTGTAAGAAAGTACAAAGACTACATAAAGTTTTACCTCACAGTCAGTCAGGTGGAGCTATCAGAAGGAGGTTATTACATAACCAACAGCGAGGAAGGTGTATTTGTAGGCGTACAAAAGGCTGAAGGCAAGAAATGTCCAAGATGTTGGATGTACTACAGGGAGGAAGAGTTTGTAGGAGAACTTTGTAATAGATGTGCGACAGCAGTGGTTAAAATGGGTCTGCAGGTGTAAATTATAAAAGCTTGGAGGTAGTCATGAGATACGAAGGCATACCTATTATAGACATGCTAAAAGAGGAAAAAGGTTCTATACTTGTGTTTTCTCACGAAAATCCCGACGCGGACACTCTTGGAAGCGCTTTAGCTCTGTATCTCTTTTTGAAGAAGAAGGGTAAAAATGTTAAAGTGGGGTGCAAAGACAAAGTGCCTCACTTTCTTGATTTTCTACCACACTGCGAGGAGGTCATACCACTTCCTACACCTGAAGTATTTGATACAGGAATAATAGTAGATGCAAGCGGTTTTTATAGAGCAGGTACAGAGGTCAGAGCCATAAAAAAGGTGAGAATAGATCACCACATAGGAGGTGAGTTTTACTCACCGTACGACTACATAGACCCTTCCGCTCCTTCTACAACAGCTATAATATACCATCTTCTTAAAACGTGGGATGAGTCTGCAATAGATCAAGAAATAGCAGAATGTCTGTACGCAGGTCTTGCAACTGATACGGGCTTTTTCAAATACTCCAACACCAACGCAGATACCTTCCAGATGGCAAAGGAGCTTGTAGAAAAAGGTGCAGACCCTCATAAAGTTTATGTGATGTTCAGCGAAAGGGAATCTCTAGGAAAGATGCGTCTCATCTCCAAAGCGCTTGACACCTTAACGCTCTACGAAGATGGTTTGGTGGCAGGTATTATCATTTATGATAGGTTCTTTAAAGAAACTGGCACCACTTACCCAGACAGTGAAGGGCTCGTAAACTTCCCAAGGTCCATAGAAGGTGTGGAAGTAGCTTTCGCACTTATAGAAAAAGCGGATGAAGGTGTATGGAAAGCATCCCTGAGGTCCAAAGAGAAGGTAAATGTAGCAAGCGTAGCACAGAGGCTTGGAGGAGGAGGACATAAGTACGCATCTGGATGCAAAATAAAAGCAGATTCCGCACAATCCGCTGTAGAACTTCTACTTTCTGCCATTAGAGAAGAACTAAACCAAGAGCAAACACAACTGCAGGTACAATGCCCCGCTTAGGTGTCCATGTATCTTCTGCTGGTTCCATAATAAATACCTTTGAGAGAGCAAAGCAGGTAGGGGCTGAAGTCTTTCAGTTCTTTTTGAGAAGCCCAAGAGCTTGGAAAGCAAAAGATATAAGCCCAGAAGAAGTAGAAACCTTTAAAAAGCTTAAAAAGAGCTGGGATTATATTATGGTTCATGCTCCTTATCTTTTAAACTTAGCAAGCCAAGATGACAGCTTGAGAAAAAAGTCCGTAGAGGTGTTTCTTGAGGAACTAAAGCTTTGCGACCTTCTTGGAGTAGATTACTACAACTTTCACCCTGGCACCGCAAAAGGCATAAGTGATGAAGAAGGTATAAGAAACATCATAAGGAGCTTGGAAGAGGTATTTTCTACATATACACCAAAGCATACATGCGTGCTTTTTGAAAACACAGCAGGAGAAAAGGGAGACCTCGGTAAAAACTTTGAGGAGCTAAAAAAACTCATAGAACCCTTCAAGGACCTGAAAGTGGGTGTGTGCATAGACACATGTCATGCCTTTGCTTACGGCTATGCTATAAATACTGCGGAAGGTTTTAATGCCTTTAAAAAAGAGGCAGAAAGCACGGTGGGTATAGAAAGTATAAAAGCGGTGCACTGCAACGACTCAAAAGTGCCGTTAGGTGGTAAAAAAGACAGACACGAACACATAGGTTTAGGATACATGGGCACACAGGCTTTCAGGCTTTTCCTTAAAGATCCTTACTTTTCAAACCTACCTTACTATTTAGAAACACCAAAGGAAGATGATTGGGATAGAAAGAACCTACAAACACTAAGGAGCATACTTTAAGAATTCTACGCATAAATTATTATAAACGGAGGGGTTTACTATGATAGATGCTCTGATAGAAGAGGTAAGCAAAAGGACTGAAGGTGGTCTCTGTGTTGAACTTCCTGACGGTAGGGCCATAGGTAATGGTACTTGCAGAGTGAGGATCAAAGACTCAAAGGCTGTTAGAAACATACTAAGAAATCCTGAGATGGGTTTTGGTGAAGCCTATATGAAAGGAGACATAGAGATAAACGGGGACTTAGAGCGTTTTTTAATAGCTTGCGTAAGCTACTTGAAAGAGAAGGAGAGTGATAAAAGTTTTAGGAATAGCTTGATTAGGAATATCTTGAAAGTATTAGGTTTTTTGAAGTTTGTTGAAGGAAAGGAAGTAAGAAAACACTACGACCTTGGGAATGACTTTTACAGTCTCTGGCTTGACAGTTCTATGACCTACTCGTGTGCCTTTTTTTCTTCTAAAGACCAAAGTCTTGAAGAGGCACAGGCTGAAAAGAGAAGTATAATTTACGAAAAACTACAGCTCACAGATGGTGATAAACTACTGGATATAGGCTGTGGATGGGGTTCTATAATCCTTGAAGTGCCAAAGCTTTACAACATACAAACAGTGGGAATAACCCTTTCAAAGAATCAGTACGAGTATATAAAATCCAAGATAGAGAGAGAGGGACTACAAGATAAAGTAAGGGTTTACCTTATGCATTACGAAGACTTACCCAGTTTAGGAGAAAAGTTTAACAAGGTTGTTTCTGTAGGTATGTTTGAGCATGTAGGTAAGGGAAGACATAGAACTTTCTTTAAAGTAGTTGATAGAATCATGGACGATGGTGGACTCTTCTTGCTTCATACCATAGGAAAGGTGCTTCCAGAGACCCAAAGCCAATGGATAAGAAAGTACATATTCCCAGGTGGGTATATACCTGCTCTTACAGAGATACTCCAAGCTACAAAAGGCTTAGGCTTTAATCTCATAGACATAGATAATTGGAGACTTCACTACTATAGAACCCTAAAAGAGTGGAGAAAAAGGTTTTACCAACATAGAGAAAAAGTTATACAAAAGTATGGTGAGGAATTCTTCCGTATGTGGGAGCTTTATCTTACATCTTCCGCTGTATCTTTCCTGACCGCTTCTAATCATCTCTTCCAACTGCTCTTTTCCAAGGGTGTGGTGAATGATTACCCCATAATGAAAAGATATTTCCTACCTGCTTATGAAGTGTTAAAATAGAAAGCATGATAAAGATGGATAATGTCTACAAATGGGAAGGAAGTGTAAAATTACCACAGGAAGGCGAGTTTATAAGGATAGGAGAGGACAAAAACATACATGTGCCCGACCAACCCATCATACCATTCATAGAGGGTGATGGTATAGGTTCGGAAATCACACCTGCCATGATACATATAGTAAATACTGCTGTAGAGAAAGCCTACGGAGGTTCAAGAACCATCTACTGGGTAGAGCTTTTGGCGGGTGATAAAGCAGAGGAGAAAACAGGAAAGAGAATGCCAGAAGAGACCTTGGAGTTTCTAAAACAGGCAGTTGTAGGTATAAAGGGACCACTTGGAACACCTGTAGGGAAAGGAGGTAAGTCCCTTAATGCCATACTGCGTCAATCTATGGACTTTTATTCTGCCATAAGACCCGTATATTGGCTTGGACAACCTACTCCCATACCTAATCCAGAAAGGGTAAACTTAGCCGTTTTCAGGGAAAACTCCGATGATGTATACATGTCCATAGAGTACATGCCTAAAGCTGAAAACACTCAGAAAGTTAGAAAGTTTTTCATAGAGGAAATGGGGGTTTCTGAATATGCTCTTCCTGAAGATTGCGGAATTACGGTAAAACCCATGAGCGAGTATAAAACAAAAAGACATGTAAGAAAAGCTTTAAGATGGGCAATAGAAAATAACAAAAAGGTAGTAGCGGTTGTAGGAAAGGGGAACATAATGAAAGCCACAGAAGGTGCCTTTATGAACTGGGCTTTTGAGGTGGCAAAGGAACCTGAATTTGAAGGAAAAGTAATAACTGAAGGGGAGCCAAAAGATGGTCAAGTGCTTATGGTCAAAGTCATAACCGATCAGATGCTCATGCAGTTGGTGCTAAAGCCAGAAGCTTACGATGTCATCATCACGCAGAACCTTAATGGAGATTACATATCAGACTTAGCTTCTGCTCTTGTAGGTGGTCCGGGCTTTGTGCCCAGCGGAAATATAGGTGATGGATACGCTCTTTTTGAAAGTACTCATGGAACAGCCTACGACATAGCGGGTAAAGGTATAGCCAATCCTCTTTCCCTTACTCTCTCTGGGGCGATGATGTTAGAGTATTTAGGTTGGAAAGAGGCAAGTCAGCTCATATACCACGCAGTAAAGAGAGCAATAGAGGACAAACTTGGTACACCAGACATAGCCAATGGCTTTAGAAGACAAGGTATAACAGCAAAAGAACTAAGTACCTTAGAGTTTGCTAAAGCTATAGCGGACAGGATTTAATTCCAACTTCCCCTTTATCCTAAATATACCCAGCTCTAAAACAGACCCTTTTGGTACGTCAAAAGGTAAGCTTTTCACATCGTAAATTACACTGGCGCTTTCGTCCAAAAGATACGCATCTGCAAAGTATCTACCGTAAAGTAAAGGAAAGTCCTCAAAAGAAAACACCACATCCAAGCTATCATTAACCACTATCTCTACACCTTCGTGCTTTGTAGAGTAAACACTAAGCATTATATTATCATTCCTCCTGAAGATGATAGCAAGAACCACCTTTTCCCTTTTACTTGACTTTATCCTTACCAAAGCTTTTAGGGTATATCCAGGTCTTATCTCCTGATGGGATAGTTTGAAGTCTTCTATGTAAGCGTGAGTTATGTTAGCTCTTTGTATTTGTATATTTGTATTTCCTTTGTCCTTTTCTCTCATGTAGTCCTCGTACTCCTTGACCACATAAAAAGGATCTCCTTCCATCTGTATACTTCCATCTTTTAGCCATATGGCTCTATCGCAAATGTTAGTTATTTGATATGTGGAATGCGTTGTAAAAATCAGCGTACCGCCTCTTTCTTTGAACTCCCTTATCTTGTCAAAGGATTTCTTCTGAAAGTGTATGTCCCCAACAGATAGAGCTTCATCTATGATGAAAATATCAGGTTCCAATGCTATCATTACAGAAAAGGCAAGCCTGACCACCATTCCTGTGGAGTAAGTCTTTATGGGTTGGTAAATATGGTCCCCAAGCTCGGAAAAATCCCTTATAAAATCAATCCTTTGGTCTATATCCTTTTTTGAAAGGCCATTCAAAGAAGCGTACATGTAAGCGTTTTCTATACCAGTAAACTCTGGGTGAAAACCAGCACCCAGCTCCAATATGGCAGATACTCTTCCTGACACCCTTACTTCTCCAGAACTTGGTTCTTGCACACCAGACATTATGGAGAGCAGTGTACTCTTACCGGCACCGTTTTCTCCCAAAACACCAAGAGCCTCACCTTTTCTTACCTTTAGGTTTATATTCTTTAAAGCTATTTTCTCGTGGCTGAAGCGCTTTCGGAAAAGAATCTCTTTTAGTCTGTCTGACGGCTTTTTGTAAACTCTGTAAATTTTTGACACATCTTTTAGTTCTATTATGTGCATGTATCTTATTTTACTGTTTTGACTTGTATGCCAAGTTCTTTTACCGCCACAAGAAACTCTTTGAACTTAAATATTCTCCTATCGCAGAGTACTATGGTGCCTCTATCTTCCTTACTCCTCATTAGCCTGCCTATACCTTGCCTGAACTTTATGAGAGCTTTTCTTTTTTGATATTCAAAAGGGTTTTCGCCTATAGACTTCAAAAACCTTATCCTGTGGAAAGTTATAGGATCCTCTGGACTTTCAAAGGGAAGCTTTGACATGAGAATTCCCTTTTCACCTTTGACATCCACACCAAACCATAAGCTATCAAGTCCCACCAGAGCCTTTATTTTACCAGCTCTGAGCTCTTCTACTAACTTAGAAAGATTTTCTTCTCCCTGAAAAGCCAGTCCTTCTTCTCTTTCAAAAAAAGCCTTGTGATCTTTGTTGGTAAGAAGTATAAGAACCTTATCGTAGAGTGTCCTAAGGTATTTGTAAGCCCTAAAAAGACAGTCTTTCCAATCCTCATCTTTGGGGTCTACTTTATAGACAAGAAAATGTACTTGATAATACGGAAGTGTATGCTCCAGCTCGTAATACTCACCTACTATACCAAGGGTTTTCTTGAGATCTTCTGGGTCTGCAGTAGCGGATGTAATTATAACTCCCTTATATCCATCAAAGTCTACAAAACCCGCAGGAAATACGGGAAAGCACTCAAGCTTATAGTTGTAGGTACCCAGCTTTTTGCTCCAGCTTCTGCTTACTATAAATCCAAGCTCCTGGTTTTCCTCTCTCATAGCTTTAAGAAATTCCTTTAATCTTATTATCTTTTTGGTTAAAAGCTCGTATGATTTTAGCTTTCTCAGAAAATCCTGTTCCTCTTGGCTGAGTTCATCGTATGTAGATTTTATACTTATGAATTCTTCTTGGGTTATCAGGTTAGTTCTTAGAAGGTAGTCCTTTAAACTCAAACTGACAAAGAGTCTATCTTCCAAAAAACTCGCTATGCGATAGCGCACCTCCTCTTTAATGCGGGAGTAGAGTGACTCAAGGGGATCTACTATGCGCTTTTGAAAATCCTCTGCGTATTGTTTGACCCTTTCAATAGCTATCTGATCTTTATCATGCTTAAAGAGCTTTTCAAAGTTTTCTATAAAAAATGTTTCCAAGTCAGCGTCTGCTGAAGGCAAAAACTCTCTTATCTTACCCATAATTTCTACACGCAGGGTGTAGAGAGATATACCACTTGTTAAACTATTCGTTATGTATCTATCAAGTTCGTGAGCTTCGTCTATTACCAATATTCTCTCCTGCGTGTCTTCAAAGTCTTTTAGAGTCAAAAGAGCGTGATTGACAACGAGAATGTCTGCAGACCTTTCTAGCTTCTTAAGTCTTCCCCAGTAATAGCACTCGTTTTTGTATCTGCACAAGTTTCTGTAATTAGGTGTACAGTAGTCTTCATCAACACACAGTTTTTCTTTTATCTCTTGATCCACATTTACAAATTCAAAATCTCCGTCCCAACCGTTTTCCATAGCGGTGTCGATTTGAGGTATTTGGTGCTTCTCAGCGTAGTATCTGTCCAAACAAAGGTAGTTGGACCTACCCTTTATCACAAGATAATTAACTTGGCTTCCTAATAGATACTCACTGTAGCTTCTTAGGACCTCTATGTCTCTTCTGAGTTGTTCTTGAAGCAGCTTGGTTCCTGTTGAGATTATAGCCTTCTGTCCTCTTTCTATGATAGGTATTAGATAACCGTAAGTCTTACCTGTACCCGTTGGGGCTTGTACTATTTTTATTCCCCCTTCATCCATAACGGAAAGCACTATCTGAAAAAACTTCTCTTGGACCCTTCTCTTCTCAAGTCCTTTTTGAAGCAAAAACTCATATAAAAGCACAGTTCTTTATAATAAAATAAACCTTCATGGGACAGTTTGAGATTTTCAAAAAATACGAATCAGATCAATGGTTCGAGAGAAATAAAGAATTGCTGAAACCCATGGAAGATATAGTCATTCAGCTTCTTGACCTTTATGACCTTTTAGATAAAAATAGCAAGGTCTTAGAAGTAGGTGCATCCAACGGCTATAGACTTGCTAAACTTCATGAGAAATATGGATGTATATGCTCTGCAGTAGAACCTTCAAAAAAAGCGGTAAAAGATGGCATAGATAAGTTTCCTTTTATAAAATTCTATCAGATTACTGCAGAAGAGATGGATTTTCATGATGAGTTTGATCTTGTTATTGTTAATAGTGTTCTGCACTGGATAGATAGGAAAAACTTATTCAAAGCTGTGACTAACATAGATAAGGCACTAAAAATGGGTGGGTATCTTGTTATAGGGGATTTTCAACTGCCTTTTTTTGTTAAAAACCCTTATCATCACATAAAAGATGAGGTATACACTTACAAACAACCTTATAAGAACATATTTTTAATTTCCGGATCTTATCTTGAATTAGCAAGTATATGTTATAATCATGACACGAAAAGTTTTAAAAACATAGACTTTAAAAACTTTTTCTGTGTAAGTCTTCTCAAAAAACAGGAACTTTACCTTTTGCAGGACAAGGTGTTATGACGATCGGTATAGTAGTTCAGGCACGTACTGGTTCTACACGCTTTCCTAAGAAGATAACCTCTAAGCTTTTGGGAAAGACTGTTCTTGAGTGGGTTCTTCTTCGGGCAGGGAGAGTGGGTGTAGATAAAAAGATCCTTGCTACCTCAGTCCTTCCTGAGGATGACCCTGTTGAACAGATAGCTAAGTCCATGGGCTGGGAAGTTTTGAGAGGGAGTCCTACGGATGTATTAAGTAGATATGCAGAAGTTGTGAAGAAGTTTCATCTTAATTATGTTGTGAGGATAACGGGAGATTGTCCTTTAGTGGACCACAAGCTTATAGAATTTTCTCTTGAAAAAATGACCAAGGAAGATGCAGATTACATAACCTTTGTAGGAATAATAGATGGCTTTGATGTAGAAGTAATAAATGGGGATTGGATCGTTATAGCAGACAAACTTGCCAAACTTCCTTCCGAAAGAGAACATGTTAGTGCCTATATAAGAAAGTCAAAGAAGGCAAAGAAGATCTTTTTAAAATATCACGAGGAAGATCTTTCCCATATACACCTAAGTGTGGACTATCCAGAAGACCTCGAAGTTATAGAAAGGATCCTAAAGGAGTTAAGATCCGAGGATTTTACTTACCAAGATGTTGTTAGGTTAATAAAAGAAAGACCTGAGCTTTTAAGAAGACAAAAGCAAATAGTTCCCAATGAAGGATACCATAAATCCCTGTGTGAAGATAGAGAATTCATCAAAGGGCTCAAAGGTAAACCTTTAAAGCTTGAAGAGAACCTAAGACATTTTGAAAAGACAAAAAGACTAATTCCTAACTGCTCGCAAACATTTAGCAAATCTTATCTGCAGTTTTCTGTAGGCGCAAGTCCCCTTTTTGTTGAAGAGGGTAAAGGTGCTTATCTTAAAGACCTTGATGGAAATCTATACATAGACTACAGTATGGGTTTAGGTGCATGTATTTTAGGTTATGCATTTGAACCTATCCTTGAAAAGCTACAAATACAACTCAAAAAAGGAACAATCTACACTCTGCCACATAAGCTTGAGCTTGAACTAGCAGATACTCTTAGTCAGATAATTCCCTGTGCTCAAATGGTCAGGTTTGGAAAAAATGGTTCTGATGTCACGTCCGTTGCGGTGAGGTTGGCAAGGGCATATACAGGGAGAGATATGGTTGCGTGTTGTGGATACCACGGATGGCAAGATTGGTACATAGGAACAACCACGCTAAACAAAGGTGTTCCCAAGGCAGTAAAGAATCTTACCCTGACCTTTGAGTACAACAACATAGATAGCTTGAAAAAGCTCTTTGATGAGTACCAAAACCAGATAGCCTGCGTTATAATGGAACCAGTGGGAGTAGAAGAACCTCAGGAAGGTTTTCTACTACAGGTAAAAGAGCTTGTTCACAAAAACGGTGCTCTTTTAATTTTTGATGAAGTGGTCACAGGATTTCGCTTTTCCTTAGGTGGTGCTCAGGAGTTTTTTGGAGTTGTTCCAGACATTGCCTGTTTTGGGAAAGCCATGGGGAACGGTATGCCTATATCTGCCATAGTGGGAAGACGTGATGTAATGGAGCTTCTTGAGGAAGTCTTTTTTTCCTTTACTTTTGGCGGAGAGACACTAAGTATAGCCAGTGCAATAGCAGTTATAAACTTTATGAAAGAAGAAGAAGTAATACCATACCTTTGGGAAAAAGGTACAAAGCTGAAGGAAGGTATAACAAAGCTCATAGAAAACAAAGAATTAGAAGAACTTGTAATCGTAAAGGGATACCCAGTTAGGTTTGTGTTGGATTTTCTGGGGGATGAAGCACTGAAGCTCAAAACACTCTTTCAGCAGGAATGTGCCAAAAGGGGTGTGCTATTCAGTGGTTCTCATAACATTTCTTATTCTCATACAGATGCAGAAATAGAAAAAACGCTTCAGGTATACGATGAAGTTCTGGATATCGTAAAGTTTGCCTATGAGTATAGTATGATAGACGAACTGTTGGAAGGTCAGGTTCTGCAACCAGTTTTTAGAAAGCCGTGAAGCTGAGGCTTGTAAGGAAAGAGAAAATTCTATGTCCCGAGTATCCATGGGAAGGTTTACATACATATCTTTACGGTTCTGTGATAAGACTTCAAGATGGTTATAGAATGTATTACCAAAGCTATGTAGATGGTATAGGTTTTTTTGTATGTCTTGCGGAATCTAAAGACGGTATAAATTGGAAAAAGCCACTTGTAAAACCCTTAAAGGAGTCATCACCACATGTATATCCCACTGTAGAAGTAGATGGAAAAGTACTTGATTTTTATAATCAAACTCGTTCCCTTGAGTATATGAGCAACGTTGTAGCTAACTACCACATGCCTTCCGTAATCTACAAACCTCAGGATCCTTTCCCTTACAAGCTATTCGGATACACAGAAAGGGGTTATTGTGTTGCCTTTTCAAAGGATGGCATAAACTTTAAAGAGTACGAGAATAACCCTGTTATACATCTACTTAAGTTTCCTAACAATAAAAAGGTTTGGTTCAGTGATGTGGCACCAGTCTTTTTGGATACAAAAGAGGAAGTTTATAGAGCCATGGTAAAAACTTACAAAATAGATAAGAAAGGAAGAATCAGAAGGTGTGTTGGATTATCTACGAGCGAAGATTTTATAAACTGGACAGAACCTAAAACTGTATGGATACCTTCAGAAGATGAAGACAAACTAGCTCGTTCTTTTGGTTTTAAATGGGCTGACTTTTACGGACTTTGCGCGTTTAATTACAAAGACTACTACTTGGGTTTTCTATGGCTTTTCTTTATAGAGTATGAGATTAAGAAAGGAACCCATGAAGGGAAGATAGGACTTTATCTTGCTTACAGTAAAGACTGCGTAAGGTGGGAAAGGCTATCTGATGAGCCATTGATAGCGTGGGAAGACTGGCATGACTGTATGATAACCACTGCAAATCAGCCCATTATGGAAGGAAACAGGCTAAAACTTTACTTTTCGGGATTTAACTTTACCCACGCACACGGTGAGTATAAACCTTTTGATGAAAGCTTGCATAGAGCGTGTATAGGATATGCAGAGTTTGAGTTAGATGAGGATTAAGTTTTTCACAGAGGGTGGTAAAGGGATAGGCTTTGGACACATTACTAGGTGTCTTTCTTTATGTCAAGCTTTTGAGGAGCTTTCCAAAGACTGTATCTTTGTCGTAAAGGGTGGGGAAGAAGTAAAAGAAGTTATCAATGTCCCCCTAAAGTTTATAGATTGGATAGAAAATTTAAACTCTTTTGAAAAAGAGCTTGAAGATTCACAGGTAGTGATAATAGACTCTTATCTTGCTAAGGAAGAGCATTACCAAATAGCGTGCGCTAAAGTAGATAAGTGCCTTTTTGTAGATGACTTTAACAGGCTTGAATACCCTTGTGGCTATGTGCTTAACGGAAGTGTATACGCTGGAGAGCTAAACTACCAAATAAAGGATGGTGTATCTTACCTTTTAGGAACTAAGTACACACCTTTACGCAGGGCTTTCTGGCATGTGGAAAAAAAAGATACAGATATACAGATAGGGAAAATACTTATAACTTTTGGTGGAGATGATTCTAAAAGTATGACTCTTAAAGTGGTCAAGCATCTTGAGGATGTTTTTCCTCACATTGAGAAATTTGTGGTTATAGGCTCTGGTTTTAAAAACAGAAGTGAAATACTTTCTTTGAGGTCAAGTAAAGTTAGGGTATACCAAAAACTTTCAGAGAAAGATATGAGGGATCTTATGGTTTCGTGTGATGTGGCAGTTAGTGCAGGTGGACAAACTACTTATGAATTAGCAAGAGTAGGACTTCCAAGCGTGCTTGTTGCTGTGGCTGAAAACCAACTTCTAAATTGCTTAAGTTGGGAAAAGGTAGGATTTGCCCTTTATGCAGGTTGGTGGGAAGATGATAAACTTTTGGATAAAATTGTAAAGTACATAAGAAACCTTGAAGATGCTAACATTCGGTTAAAAATGTCAAAGGTAGGCAGACTCTTAGTTGACGGACAAGGAGCAAGAAGGGTGGCTTATAAAATGTTAAAAACTTAAATTATTAAGTATGGACAGAAAAGAGAAGATACTTGAGCTCATAAAGGAGGGTTACAATAGTGTAAAGGCTCTTTCTCAGTACTTTGGTGTATCCCTTATGACTATTTACCGAGATGTTAGAGAGTTAGAGAAGGAGGGAAAGTTGATAAGAAAACACGGAGAGATAAAATTAAAAACCTTAGAAGATACAAAGGAGGGAAAGGAAGAGAAAAACGCCTGTGCTTATTGCACAAAGCTTGTGGATAAAAGGCTTGAGTTTATATATCACCTCAAAAATGGAAAGATAAGAGCCTGTTGCGCTCACTGCGGTCTTTTACTTTACGGTAACATAAAAGAGGATCAAGTAGAAGCCTGTATGACTTGGGACTTTATAAGCGGAAATCCTATAAACTGCTACTCTGCGTGGTATGTTATAGGTTCTTCAGCTGTACCCTGTTGTAGCCCTTCTGCAATTGCCTTTAGTAGCAAAGAACATGCAGAGAACTTTGCAAAAGGTTTTGGTGGTGTGGTGGTAGATTTTGAAAAAGGTGTGGAAGTTATAAAAGAGTTGATGAAAAGGGGTCAAAGAGTTGATATAAAGATAGAGCCATGAAAAAATTATTTTTCTTCTTCTTTGTATTGCTTTTCGGATGTGCTCCTACTGTAAAGCTAGTTCCCTTAGAAGATGGGCTCACAGTAGATAAAGAAAAGCTAACCGCTATTTATAAGGACAAAGATGTACAGATATTGGTTAAAACTCATGCGTGGGAATACTCACCATCGGACCTCCCTTACTATGTTTTACCCATCTATTTGGAGGTAAAAAACTTATCCACAAGAAGCCTCTACATAGAAAGACAAGGTGTTCATTTAATTGATGATGCAAATCGTCAATACAATCCAATACCTCCTGGTGATGTATCATCCATGTTAGGCAGTAATGTGAGATTTTCCTTAGGAATATCTTACTACTCGTCTCCTTACTGGTTTGGTTATTATCCTTACTATCCTTACTATCCTCCTTCTTATCCTGACATAGTGAATAACGCTTTTCTTTTTGGTACAGTGGAGCCGGGAGCTATTCTTAAGGGTTTTGTATACTTTCAGAAACCCACTAACTACCAAAAAAGAGTAATCCTAAGAGTTGAGTATAGAATAGACAACGAGACTAAAAAGGTCAGCTTTCCGTTTGAGGTTCAAAAGTGAATATAATAAAATAAAATGTAAATGCTCACAAAGAGAAGTTTAAACGCTGTATTCTTTCTCTTATTTTGCGTGCTTTTTTATGTGTTTTTAAACAGGTATCATCAGCTAAGAGATGCTTACTATAAGGAATATCTCAAACATAAAGAAGTAATGTTTCTCATGAAAAACTACAAGCAACATAAAAGACAAGAGCCATCTGAAGACCTTTTGAAGAACTTGTTATCTCAGGTAGGGGGAGAGCTCTTTTCTGTGAGACAGACAGATACGGGATACGAGGTAAAGGCAAAAAAAGTTGCTGGTGTTAAGATACCCAAGCTTGTTTATTCCCTTGAGGAGCGCGGAATAAAAATAGATAAGTTCAAGGCAGTGGACAACACGGGTCAAGGCATGTTTGATGTGGAAATGGTCATAAGATGATAGTGTTTTTAGTTCTGTTATTTTTTTTATCCTCTGTGTACTATGCTGTGGACACTTACAGTAGTGTCAGATCTTTGCGCAATATAGTAGAAGAGCTTTACTTTAAACAGCAAGCTTACCATGTGTTTATGTCAGTACTTCCTGTAGTGCTTGAGGTTTTAAAAAAAGATGATCCTTCAGTGGATAGCCTTCAAGACAGATGGGCTTATCCTCTGACTTTTGAAACTCAAAAAGGAAAACTTAACATAAGCATATACGACGAGGAGAGGTTCTTAAACTTAAATTATGTGGATGACAAGGCGTACGGTAAGTTTTTTGAAAGGCTTCTTAAATTACTCAATATAGACACATCTTACAAGACAAACCTTTTAGCTTGGGAAGGCAAAAGCGATGTAAGTATAGACACTAAATACCCAATAAAAAAGGCTCTCTTGGATTCTAAAGAGGAGTTAAGATGGGTAGGATTTAAAGAGGAGGATCTCGTAGGTAAGACTATAGGTAATGAGTTTTATCCGGGGCTTTTTAGCTTAACTACTGTTTTCTCTTCTGGAAAGATAAACCTGAATACTGCCAACGCTTACATACTTATGGCTCTTGACCCGAGAATAGACCAAACGCTTGCAAACAGGATCATAGACAGAAGGAGCAGAGAGCCTTTCAGAAAGGTAGAGGATTTACTCTTTGTAGATGGCTTTAGCTTTGACATTCTCTACGCTATAAGAGATTTGGTTGATGTAAAAAGTAGGTACTTTCACATTGTAATGGACTTAAAGTCCGGTGGATACTTTTCCAGTTTAGAGGTTATATATGATAGACAGGAAGATAGGTTGGTTTATAAGAAACTACTCTGAGGTGTTTCTCTACCTTCTGCTTTTAGCAAGTCTTTTGAGTCGCAAAGTATTTGGACTTCCTGACCTCTCTGCCTTTGTGCTCCTCTCTCCACTAATCTTCTTAGATGACCCTTTCAAATGGAAGAATAAGTGGAACCTCTCTGTAATCACCTTTCCCGCGACTCTGCTCACAAGCATAGATCTTTATAACCTCCTTAACATGACCCTTTCAGCCTTTGCAGAAGAGCTGTTCTTCAGAGGTTATTTGATGCGCAGATACAGTAATATTGTAGTATCTTTTATGTTTACCATACCTCACCTATTACTATATCAAAACCTTCAGTCCGCACTGACTTTTTTCCCTTCGCTCATCTATGGTGTTGCTTACCAAAAGACCCAATCTCTGATCTTTGTAAGCCTTCTGCACCTATACTCTAACTTGATATACAATTATATTTAGCGGGCGTAGCTCAGGGGTGGAGCGTCTGCTTCCCAAGCAGAAGGTCGCGGGTTCAAATCCCGTCGCCCGCTTTTTTCCACATGCTTTCAAAGTAATCTTCGTATTTTTCTGCGAGCCCTTGGCTGTGTATAATAAGAAGGTTTTCGTAGTTGATTTCCTCTGCGCTAGCGGTCCAGTTATAACTACCTGTAATCACTGTTTTTCTATCTATTACTGCGAACTTGTTATGCATCAACCCTTTTATGAACTTTTTACCCTCTACAGGTAGAAGCTTTACCGGTATGCCTGCCTGAACAAATATGGGATATCTTGAAAACTTCTCCCTTGCTTGTCCTTGGTCCATAATTATCCGAACCTTTACACCCCTTTTGTAAGCATCAAGCACTGCGGAGCCAAGCTCCCTTGAAGTGAAGGCAAACATAGCTATGTCAAGGCTTTTCTGCGCTTTTTGTAGCTCTCTTATGATAGCTGACTGAGCAGAACCCTTTGGAGAGAAGTAAACTTCTATGCTTTCAAAAGTAATAGGCTTTTCTTCTTTTTTACATGATGAGAGAAAAAGGAAAAACAATATGAGCAGGACACCCCACTTACGCATAGTTTACATTTTAAAACATCCAAACTTTTCTTTGAGTTTCTCTTCTACATATGGATGGACAAGTCCTTTGAGGTCTCCACAGTAGGATGCTATGTCTCTTACTATGGTGGAGCTTATGTGTATGTAATCCTGCGAAGGCATCATAAAGATGGTTTCAACTTTTGCGAGTTTGTAATTGTTCATGGCTATTTGAAGTTCGTATTCAAAGTCCGTAAATAGCCTTACACCTCTAACTATCAACCTTATCCCCTCTTCAAGCATAAAATTTACCAAAAGCCCATCAAAACCCTTCACCTCAACTTTATCTCCCAAACACTCTACCATCTTCTTAAACATCTCCACTCTTTCCTCCATGTTAAAAAGCAGGTGTCTTCTTGGATTTCTTGCAACTGCTACTACTACACGATCAAAGACCTCACAGCTCCTCTTTACTATGTCAAGATGTCCAAGGTGTGGAGGGTCAAAAGTGCCCGGATACACTACTTTAGTCATCTTCCTTCCTCCAAAGGGACAGTACTGTGTCTCCATAAACTTTCTTCCTTTCTGCGCCAAAATCCATCTTTTTGCCGTGTTCTAATATGAAAATTCCACCTTTTTTGAGAACTTTTAATGAAAGTTGTATAAGTTTTTCGTAATTTTCATAGTTATAAGGTGGATCTGCAAAGATCACATCTGCCTCTCTATCAAAGTTCATTAGAAACTTGAGTACATCGGATATTATCACATTACCTCTTGCCTTCTTCTTAATTTCTTTGGCAAGTTTAGGATTTTTCTCCACAAAAATCACCTCCGCACCCCTTTCTTCAGCCATAAGTCCCACCTGACCACTGCCAGCGTAAAGGTCTAAAAACAGAGAACCTCTTATGTCTCCTAATATGTTAAACACAGCCTGTTTGACGAGAGAAGAAGTAGGTCTAATTTCTTTTTTTCTTCTTGCTTTTTCCATGAAAAGTATTATAATTTAATGTTCTGTCTTAAAGGAGGTGTTTTGTGATGAGGCGTTTTGCTCTACCCAAAAATCTTGACAAGGAGGAGAGAAAATGGCAAAGACCCTCGGACTGCATATCCTAGCAGACCTTTACGGTGTTAACCCCGACCTTATTGACAAGGTCGAGGACATAAGGCACTTGCTTGAAAGTGCCGTCAAGGTTGCAGGTCTTACCAAGATCTCCTCTCACTACTATCAGTTCCAACCTCACGGAGCCACAGGCGTTGTACTTCTGGCTGAAAGCCACATATCCATCCACACATGGCCCGAGCACGGACTTGCTACCGTAGATGTCTACACCTGTGGGGACCCGCTAAAGGCATACAGGTCTATGGAGTACATAGTATCTGTACTCAAACCTACAAGGATAGACAAACAGGTTTTCGAGAGGGGTCTGGTAGGAGAGTCCGAGGATGCAGAGCTACGAAGTAGCCTGCTTAATACTTATAGATAGGGTTTCCTTTCTCTAAGTTTTTCAGAAAGGATTTGTCTGAAGTGTTTGTGTATTAACTTAAAGTTTGCTTATGGCATTGAATAAATTAAACAGTCCTCTATGTCCTGCTCTGTGCCTCTTCTTAACTTCATTATGATAAAGTCGTAAGGGTTAAGTACGCTAATCTTAAGCTTTTCATCTTGGTAAATTGTTATAACTCTATCCCTATAGCCCTCAGGTAAGGAGATTACGCTCCATCCACTTACCTTTTCAGAAAGGTCGCTTTCAAAACCTCTCTTTTTCAACTCAAGGTAAATCTCCTCTAAGTCTCCTTTCACAACTCCTTAGCTCAACTTGCGCTCCTACTATGATAACTTCTATTGATTTTCCAGTTTGCTCTGCTATCTCCTGAGACTGTTTAAAAAATAGCAAAAAAGCTCCCCACAATGGGGAGATAATATTAGAATGAGAAACAAAAAACACAAACAGATCGTAAAGTTCATAG